>CAJWHF010000005.1 GCA_913041275.1 uncultured Opitutia bacterium | reverse complement strand
CGACCAAAGTGATACTTGGTACCAGGGAACTGCGGATGCAGTGCGCCAAAATATGCACCACTTTCAGGGGCACAGTGACGGCGACCTTTATGTGATTTTGTCGGGTGATCAGCTCTACAGGATGGACTTAGAAGATGTTGTGCGCGAGCACGATGCATCTGGTGCGGAGGTGACCATCACCGCAAAACCTTTAGGCTTAGATCAGGCGGAGGGACTTGGTCTCATGCGTATCGACGATAATATGGAGGTCGCAGAATTCGTGGAAAAACCTTCGGACCCCGAAGTGATTAAGAGTTTAGCTATTAGTCAGAGCGCGCGTGATAAGATGCGTGACCCTGGGACTCGTGACTACTGCCTCGCGTCTATGGGCATTTATATATTCAACGCCAAAACCTTAGTGGATGCATTAGAATCACAGGCGAAGGATTTTGGTAAAGAGATCATACCAGCACTTCTAGGAAAGGCTAAAATACACAGCTATATATTCGACGATTATTGGGAAGATATCGGTACGGTAAGAGCATTCTTTGAAGCGAATATACGACTAACCGAACCGGTGCCGCCATTTAATTTCTTTGATGAGGCGGCGCGAATATTTACACGTGCTCGTTTTCTACCCGCGTCGAAAATTAATTCCTGTGTTGTGGACCGTGCTATTATGGCCGACGGATGTATCGTCTCCGGCGCAGAGATTAGGCGCTCTACTCTCGGCGTGCGATCGGTCGTGCGAGACCAATCACTGCTCGAGAATGTCGTTATGATGGGCGCCGATAGCTTTGAAGCCGATGAGGACTTCGCAGAAAACTCTCAGCTAGGTCGTCCTGATATAGGTGTAGGAGAAAATTGTGTGATTAAAAATGCGATACTCGATAAGAATGTACGTATTGGTAATAATGTCATTCTCGACCCCGCTGGCCTACCTGATAATTATGGACCAGATATTTCCGTCGCTATCCGTGACGGTGTACTAGTGGTCTGTAAGGATGCTACAGTGCCGGATGGTTTTATTTTGAAGGCTTAAAAAGTGGCACCTATTGGTCCTTGGCTAGTTTGGGGTGTCGGGGTATGACTCTGTAAAATATAGTATGTTTAACCTCTATTTTTCTCAAGTATAAGCATCATTAAAAGACCAACTAGAATCTGAATTTGTTGGGCATCTGATAATTCACTTAGAGATTCGATCGAGAACTTTCCCTCCCAAAGTGCGGGTTTTTTTCTAAGCCTCATTACAGCATTTCCAGAAGTGTCTTTTACAACGTAAGTAGGATTAGCAATATAACCGGTAAAATATCCGATAATAGGTATTTCTCCAATTATTCCATCAAGAATTCTTACTAGAACGGATTCTTCACTCACATTAAATTCTGCGGCTCCATCCGAATTGCCAGAATTAATTTCGTAGCGAGCTTTCCATAAAGATTTTAATCCTTTTCTCTTTATTCCTCCGAAGAAGTTGCCCTGTTCATCTGTAAAATTATAGCCAGATGACCAATCGATTACTTTAGTAGCTTTGATATCGCAAAGTTTTATTTCTTTAGTATCGTCTGTAAATACCTCGATGTGTTCCTTAAGCTTTAATAGCTTTTGCTCTACGTAAAGAACTGGCTCGTTATCGCTATCAGTCACGTAAAAATGAGGTGCTACAGAAATGATTTTTCTTTTTATATTTAATGGGTATTTCATTTTACAATCTTTTTAGGATAAACATGTGTATTTACCATAATAATGAAAATATTTGCAAAATGAAGGATTATTTTTCAAGAAATTACTTATAACGAACTCTTCAGGTAGGGTAGTTTTCTTCATATCAAAATATTCAAAAAAGACTTCTTCAATCGTTTCTTCGTAGTCGAGAAGTCTCTTCTAGTGTTTCTTATACTTATTCAAGGAATCCCATACTAGTTCAAGGTAGTAGGGACTATTGGTTCTTAAAGTATTCGCATATTTCTGATTAATAAAATCAGTAATTTTTATAGTCGATTTACCTCCAATATGGAGTCGGTAAATATCATACAGACTTTCTTTTCGTCTGGGGTAATTCTAAACAAACTTAGGTTACCAGTCCTAATTTTTGTGTATATGTATTATTTAAGGATTTGAGATTTTCTTGGAAATTATTGCACGAAGATTATTCCACAGCGACTGTTAAGAATATTAAGCAGGTGGTTAGTCGTGCAATTAGTGCGCTTCTAGCCAATTCTCACCTATCCCGATTTCGACTTCAATAGGGCAGGCTAGCTCTAGTGCTCCGACCATTCCATCGGTCACTATCTTCCGAAGCGCTTCCTCTTCTTCGGGGTGAAGGTCAAAAACTAATTCGTCGTGCACTTGCAGCAGCATGCGGCTTTCGAGTCCAGACTCAGAAATGGAGTTTTGGACGCGCACCATGGCGATCTTGATCATATCAGCAGCAGTACCTTGGATCGGCATGTTAATGGCGTTTCTTTCGGCTGCAGCTCGGACAGTGCCATTACTAGAATTAATATCACGAAGATGGCGGCGCCGTCCGCAGATGGTCTCGACATAGCCTTTTGACTTTGCGCTTTCTCTCTGCGCATCCATGTAATCTGGAATACCAGGGAATTGAGCGAAATAACTGTCTATTATTTCTTGGGCTTCGTTGCGGCTTACGGTGCCAAGACGTTGGGCTAGGCCGAAGGCGGAGATGCCGTAAGGAATGCCGAAGTTGACCATCTTAGCTGTGCCACGCTGCTCACGTGTCACGTCCTCCGGGCTGACCTCAAAGATCTTGGCGGCGGTAGCAGTATGAATGTCTTGGCCTTCTTTAAAAGCTTTTAGAAGCCCTGCATCACTTGTTAAGGCAGCGAGTATACGCAGCTCGATTTGCGAATAATCTGCGGCCAATAGTTTCCAGCCCTCTCGTGGTACAAAGGCCTTCCGTATTTCTCTGCCCTTAGGACTACGAATAGGAATATTTTGTAGATTAGGATCATTGGAAGTAAGGCGGCCAGTAGCTGTCTGTACCTGACCGTAGTGCGTGTGCACGCGGCCAGTCTTAGGATCGACCTCCTGAGGGAGCGCTTGAATGTAAGTGCTCCTAAGCTTACTTAGTTGGCGATATTCCAGTAGGTCAGAGACGACTGGGTGCTTAGCTGAAAGTGCAGAGAGAACCTGTTCATTAGTAGCATACTGCCCAGTTTTAGTCTTCTTTGGTTTTTCCACTAGCTTTAGCTCGTCAAAGAGTACTTCGCCTAGCTGCTTAGGTGAGTTAAGATTGAACTCTCGGCCTGCGGTATCAAAAACACTATTTTGTAAATTGGTGATGTGTCCCTCAATCGAAGCGCCTATTTCCTTCAGGGTCTCGGAGGACATAGAGATGCCCTCGAGTTCCATGGCTAGAAGTACGGGCAGTAGAGGCGTCTCAATTTCATAAAAGACTTTTGATTGGCCGCTCTCTTCTAACTTAGGTTCGAAAATGTTCCAGAGCTGTAGCGTGACGTCGGCGTCTTCGATCGCATAGTTAGCCAGATCTTTCTCTAGTACGCCAGAGAAGTCGATTGCTTCGCCCTTTTTAGCTTCCGGTAGTAGTTCGCTAAATCGGATAGTGCTGTATTGCAAAAAGTCTTCGCTTAAGGTGTCGAGATTATGGCGCTGCTCGGGGTCTATCAGAGCGTGCGCCAGCATCGTATCGTAGCATTTTCCAGCGACGAAACAATCGTTCTCAGCGAGCACGGCGAGGTCGAATTTAAGATTATGCCCGATCTTACTTAGTGCACTATCTGCAAATATGGGGCGCAGAGCATCTAAAGCTGTGGCAGTACTTGGTACCCAATAGCCGCTGTGCGGCTCAGTTGAGAAGGAAATTCCTACTAAATCTGCAGCGCGTGGGTTTAGCGAAGTTGTTTCAGTGTCGAAGGCGAAACTGCCAGCATCACGGAGAGTAACGACTAGCTTAGCTAGATCTTCATCTGTTTTTATTACACAGTAGTTAGTTTGGATGTCAGCTAGCTTTTTAAATGTAATCTCAGGGATAAGATCGAGTTGAGGGGAGGGCGGATCATTCTTATCGATCTTCTCGTCATCCTCACTCCTGAGAACTAGGTCGGTGGCTGCGTCTTGTACGGAGAAATCACTTCCAAATATTCGCTTGCCCAAAGTTCTAAATTCAAATTCAGCAAATAAAGGAACGAGTTTTTCTTTGTCGACTTCGTTGAGCGTAATGGCTTCCCAGTCTGCCTCTATGGGAACGTCTAGCTGGATAGTTGCGAGCTTCTTAGACAGTAGGGCTTGTTCGGCATTCTCTCGAATGCGTTCTTGCTGCTTACCCTTGAGTTCGTCCACGTGATCGATGACTGCCTCGACGCTCTCGTATGCGGCAAGTAGTTTCTCAGCCGTCTTAGGGCCGATGCCTGGCACACCAGGTATGTTATCAGAGACGTCGCCACAGAGACCGAGCATATCGATCACCTGTTCTACTCGGGCGATACCCCACTTTTCCTTTATTTCTGGGATACCCCAGATTTCTGCGCCATCACCCTGGCGCGAAGGGCGGTACATTTTTATTTTTTCACTCACAAGCTGCCCGAAGTCTTTATCGGGAGTCACCATAAATATCTCGTCGAAGCCATCGGCTTCGGCACGCTGAGCGAGTGTACCGATGATATCATCGGCCTCGAAGCCGTCTAGCTTGAGAACAGGAATACCAAAAGCTTCCGCTATGCGATCGAGATGAGGCATGGCGGCAGATAAGTCCTCGGGCATCTCTTCACGATTCGCCTTATACTCAGGGTGAATGCGGTGACGCTCAGTAGGAGCAGAGGTATCGAAGACAATCGCTAAGTGAGTAGGCTTTTGCTTCGTAATCAGCTCGATCAGTGTGCCTGTAAATCCAAAGATAGCCGATGTGTTAAAACCCTTACTCGTGTAAATAGGGCTACGTATGAGTGCGAAGTGTGCGCGGTAGGCAAGTGCCATGCCGTCGAGTAAAAATAGGGTTTTTGGCATATTTAAAGAGTTTGGAGATTCATAGCCCAATCTCCAAGCTTGAATGTAATGTATGTAGCAATGGACTGCTCTATTGTACGCCCATTTACTGTGTTTTATCGATGATTTCCTTCAAATATTCGTAGCCTTGTTCTTCGCTGCTAAAAACGCCGCCTAGTTGCGCATCGTAGGCAAGATCAAGAATTTTTCCAAACTTGGGGCCTGGCTTGACTCCTAAATCGATAAGGTGGCGACCCTGTAATATAGGCTTGGGTGCATTGTCTTGTATACTCAGCTGAGCTGTCCTATCGAGGAGCCATTTGCCCTCAGGAAAGTTTGGAACAATTGGCGGGCGACCACTGTTGTCCGCATGCGCCACACGAACTAGTCGATCGATACGTTTCACACGCGCTGCCAGACGGCGAATGGCGGAATCGCCCGCTCTATCACGATAGAGTGAAAGGGGTCGCATATGTTGCTTAACCAGGGGAAGTACTTCTTCAAAAATCTTTTTTTGTCGAGTAATTCTCTCTAGGAAATTTGTGGCCACAGGCACGCCAAGCACGTCGTGGCGAGGACTGCGAATACGGCCATCCTCGTCGGTATAAGTCGTCTCGGGCTTGCCCATGTCGTGGCAGAGTACTGCAAGTCCTACAATCAAGTCCTCCCACTGCTCACCTGTTCTTTGGGTAGCATAAGCATCTAGGCAGTGGAGTGTGTGCGTCCATACATCTCCTTCCGGGTGCCATTCAGGGTCTTGCTGGCAACCGTCCAGCGCCTCAAGCTCAGGGAAATATTTCAACCAGCAGCAGGATTTGAGAAAATCTAGCCCTAAGCTAATCTCTTTGCCCTTTAGAATGAGTTTCTTCCACTCTTCCCAGAGCCGCTCCATAGGCAAATATTGGGGGGACAGGGCGCGGCATAGCTCGATCGTCTCTGGCGCTGCGCTCAGGCCGAATCGGGCTACAAACTGCATGCCACGAAGCACTCGAAGTGGGTCTTCGCTGAAGGCCTCAGAAATGTGTCGCAGGTTTCTAGATTTGAGGTCAGATGTTCCGTTAAAAGGATCAATATCCTCCCCTGTTAAGGGGTCGTGGCTGATGGCATTAATTGTAAAATCACGTCTAGATGCGGCCTCGCGAGGAGACATACTAGGATCGCCCTGAACTTCGAAATCAGTGTGCTTTGGACCTACGCTCGATTCCCTGCGGGGTAGGGCAAGGTCTATATTGAGACCTTTAAGAATAAAAACTCCAAAAGCGCGCCCTACGGTATCGATCCGATAATGTGGCGCTAGAGCCGATTCTACTACATCAGCATCTAGCCCATAGACCTCCATATCGATATCCTTCGAAGGTATGCCCAATAGAGAGTCACGCACACAGCCGCCGACCAAGAGTGCTCGACCTCCTAAATCACGAATAACTTTAGCTACGTGTAGGACCGCAGCCTTTTGGGGATCGCTCATATTATCAATGATTCGCACTTTTGACTAATTAGTGAGTGTTCACTCACGGTTAAAGATACTACTTACGACTCACTGGCGTATTGTCGGATCGCCCCAGTTTAGTTTGTCTCGGACGATAGCAAAGTGAGAGTAGTCTAGATTTTGCATAAGTCGCAAGCTACGGTCCGCCACAGTGATCTCTATCGGAAAATTGTCTTCTGATGCGAATCGGGCGCGCCCGTCGATAGTGATACGAGGACAGGGTCCAGGCTCAAGATGTTTGACGCTAATTAGAGAGGAGTTATCAAAAATGACTGATCGATTACCTAGAGTATGCGGACAGATCGGTGTCATAGCAATTGCACTTACCCGGGGGCCGATAATGGGCCCGCCCGCTGATAGATTGTAGGCAGTCGATCCAGTGGGAGTTGAAAAAACAAGACCATCGCAGTGGTATTCTGATACCGCATTACCATTAGAGGCCACTTGTAGGCGAATTAAGCCGCTTCCATCGGTCTCCTTAAGCACTACATCATTTAGTGCATGGATGCACTCACCTTCTCGAGTGGTGCAGCGAAGCACAGAGCGCTCGTCGATATTATACTGGCCTTGAATGAAGCTCGGTAGCTCCTGCCCAGCCTCTTCTTGGGTGAAGGTCGCGAGGAAGCCAAGCTTGCCAATATTTACTCCCAACACGGCGCAATTGGACTCAAGCGCGGCATCAAGTACGCCCAGCAGGGTGCCGTCTCCTCCAATCGCGCAGCAAAGGTCTTGCTCTGCGAGTGCATCTGGTAGGAAGGGATAGTCGCTTCGGATAGTCGCCTTGACTCCCTCACATTCTGCGATACCTGCGAGGAAGCGAGCGGCTTCCTCAGCACCGGGCTTAGTCTTGTTTACTGCAAAAGTTATAGATTCAATCGCTTTCATCTGGGTGAGGGTAGATCTTAAATTAATATTTTTTACCTCAAGTAAAGAGGCGTTCGATATCTTTTTTGCCGAGAATTCTAATTCCTGATCGCGGCAGATTTTTTAATATAATACCACCAATCTGCACACGCACGAGCTTTTTGATATAGTACCGGTTGGCTTCGAAGAGTCGGCGCACTTCGCGCTTTTTGCCGTGATGGAGATGAACTTCTAAACGACGTTTGTGACCTTCTCCCTCTAGTGGTGCAGGAATAACTTTTTCGGCTTTGAGAAAATCACCTTCGTATTTGGTCCCAGCTAACAATTTAGGGATGTCTTCTTTTTTAAAGTCGCGATGTAGGACCACCCTGTAGCGCTTAACAATTTCTGTACTAGGATGCGTGAGTCTGTGGGCTAGATCTCCGTCATTGGTAAGTACAAGTAAGCCTTCGCTGTCTTTGTCGAGACGCCCGGCACAAAATAGGCGATTTCGTTGAAATTCTGGAGGTAGTAGGTCAAAAACGGTGCGCTCCGCATGGGGGTCGGAATTTGTGCAGTGCACACCCTTGGGTTTGTTCATAATAAGCGTAATAGGGCGTTCTTCTTTGCGCAAGATTGGCTTATTATTTACGAAAATCGGATCGCTTGCGGTGGCTTTGTCGCCGAGTTGAGCAATTTTCCCATTCACGCGGACATGCCCATCTTGGATCTTTTGTTCGGCCTCGCGCCTAGAACAAAGTCCAGATTTGGCAATCAACTTCTGAATGCGCTCAGGTTCAAGCACTGGCTTAGGTTTTGGCATTACTCTACTAGAGCCTCACTAAGGCATAGCTGTCAATGTCGCTCACACCTAACATTGGGCTTGCGCAGGTCGGAAGAATTGTCGGAGACTTATATTTATGAGTGAAAGTACGCAGAAACGAATCGCCCTTGTAACAGGTGCTGGTCGCGGCATTGGTAAAAGTATAGCTGAGTTGCTCGCATCCAAAGGGCACCACGTTATTTGTATTAGCAGATCAGAAGGTTCCTGCGGCGCGGTCTCTGAGGCAATTAATTCTGATGGTGGATCTGCCGAGTCACTTGCACTAGACGTCTCTGATAAAGCCTCCGTCAAGGAAGCTTGTGAATCACTCCTCGAAAAACACACCAACATCGATATTTTGGTTAATAACGCTGGTATCACTCGCGACGGGTTACTCTTTCGTATGAGTGATGATGACTGGGATGCTGTTATCGATACGAACCTTTCCAGTTGCTTTAGCTTCATAAAGCATCTCGCTCGCCCGATGACCCGCAAGCGTTGGGGGCGCATTATTAATATGTCCTCAGTTATAGGTCTAACGGGTAATGCGGGACAAGCAAACTACGCAGCAGCCAAAGCAGGTATGATTGGTATGACTAAGAGTCTCGCAAAGGAGTTTGCAGCTCGAAATGTTACAGTAAATGCCGTTGCACCTGGTTTTATTGCCACAGATATGACTGCTGAGTTAGAAGAAAAGCATCAAGATGCCATAGTTGGTATGATTCCAATGAAACGTATGGGTGAGTGCGCAGACATCGCAGGGACGACTGCATTTCTTGCCTCAGAGCAGGCTTCCTACATCACCGGGCAGGTTTTTACAGTTGACGGTGGCATGGTCATGTGATGCCTATTTAGCGTAATTAATATACAACCTAAACAAAGAAAATATGTCAGACCAAACAATCGAACAACGCGTTAAGAAAATTATCGTTGATCAGCTCAACGTTAACGAAGAGCAAGTCACATCTGAAGCCTCCTTTCTGGACGATTTGGGTGCCGACTCTTTGGACACTGTAGAACTCATCATGGCCTTCGAGGAAGAGTTTAGTGACGAGATAGACGGTGAAATTCCAGAATCTGATGCAGAAAAAATGCAAACCGTTGGAGCTGTCATCGCTTATATCACTGAAAAAGCGGGGTAAAAGTTTCTACTTTCAAATTTACAATTAAGCCGCTTAAATGCGGCTTTATTTTTTTACAGAGACATTATGAGTAGAACTTTTGAAAGAAAGCGTGTTGTCGTAACCGGAATTGGCACAGTCACCAATTATGGTGACGGGGTAGAATCTTTTTGGGAAAATCTCCTAGCGGGCCAGAGCGGTATAGACGCAGTTAAGTCCTTTGATACTACAGATTATCCCTCAAAAATTGGTTCAGAGTGTCTACATTTTGATCCAAACTTATACATGGATCCCAAGGAGGCACGACGTAATGACCGTTATACCCAACTTGCTGTAGCCGCCTCTCGTTTAGCTTTAAAAGATGCGTCTTTAGAAGATACTTCTAAATTAGATGCGGATCGCTTTGGCGTTCTAATTGGCTCAGGGATTGGCGGCATGCTTACCATTCAGACGCAGAGTCGCCGTCTTTATGAAGGAGGTCCCCGTAAAGTATCCCCTTTTATGATACCATCACTTATTGCAAATATCGCCAGCGGCGTAGTTGCCATCGAAGTGGGTGCACGCGGACCAAACTATGGAATAGTCAGTGCCTGTGCTTCTGGCACCCATAGTATCGGAGAGTCATTCCATATGCTTCGCGACGGCGAATCTGATGTCATGCTTGCAGGTGGTAGTGAAGCAGCCATCACAGAGCTTGGCTATGCGGGCTTCTGCTCGATGAAGGCCATGTCAACAAGCTATAATGATACTCCTACAACTGCTAGTCGTCCGTTCGATAAAGGTCGTGATGGCTTTGTAATGGGTGAGGGCTCTGGAGTACTTGTCATGGAGACTCTTGAACATGCCCAAGCGCGCGGCGCTACGATTTATTGTGAAATTGCCGGCTACAGCGCAACCTGTGACGCACACCATATTACCTCGCCTGATCCAGAAGGTAAAGCCCTTGGCGCGGCGATCTGCTCTGTTGTAAATGAAGCGGATATTCAGCCTGATCAGGTCAGCTATATTAACGCTCACGGCACTTCTACTCAATATAACGATAAGTTTGAGACTGGGGCTATAAAAAAGGCTCTCGGTGAGGCTGCCTGTAATCTCGCAGTTTCCTCGACTAAGGGTATGACAGGGCACCTTCTCGGTGCTGCTGGCGGAATTGAGTCTGCTATCTGTGCACTCTCTATACGAGACGGTAAAATTCCCCCTACAATTAATTACAACGATCCAGACCCAGACTGTGACCTCGACTATGTTCCAAACGAAATGCGTGAGGCAGATGTTAATGTAGCTATCTGCAACAACCTCGGATTCGGTGGACATAATGCGACTTTGCTTTTTAGGAAGTTGTAATCATCCTGAATATTCTAAGCGGGAAACTTTTTAGCGCACTAAAATCTTGTCGGCTTGCAACTCAATGAGAGCCTGGCAAAATGGGTGAACTCACTATGATTGAAGACGCTGCCATAAAAAAACCACGACTCGCCGTCATTGACTACGGTATGGGCAATCTTCGCAGTGTTTTACGAGCCTGGTCGCATGTAGGAGCAGATGCCTTCCTAGTCTCCGATCCAGAGCAGATTCACTCAGCCGATGCTTTAGTCTTTCCTGGGCAAGGTGCCATTGTGGACACTATGCGCTTATTAGAATCTACGGGTTTTGATAGCTGTATTCGTGATTGGATTGCAGCTGATCGCCCCTTTTTTGGTATCTGCCTTGGGCTTCAGGCACTATTTGAGCATTCAGAGGAGGGCGATACTCCTACACTTGGGATATTTGAAGGCTCCGTAAGGCGTTTTGATGTTAATCCAGCGCTGAAAATACCACATATGGGTTGGAACACAGTTAGCTTCGATCCGAGTGAGCCACTTTGCGAAGGTTTAAACTCTGGCCAAGATCAATTTTATTTCGTACATAGTTACTATATCGAACCAAAAGACCCGACTCTTACGCTCTTTCACACGGACTATGGTGGTCGTTTTGTATCTGGTATACGCCACGGGAACTGCTATGCGACGCAGTTTCATCCCGAAAAAAGTCAGGCAAAAGGTTTGCATCTTTATCGAAACTTTTTGAGATCACTCTAGATCCTTACTGATACGGTCCGCACTCTGCTACCGATCAATCTTATACTAAAAACACTATAATGGAAGACACAGGCACTATACGGCTGGGAAATGAAAATTTCGAGTTTCCCATTATAGAAGGTACACTCGGGGAGAAAGCCATAGATACTAGGGCACTCAGGGCGAAAAGTGGTTGTATTACATTCGACGAGGGCTACGGAAATACGGGCTCTTGCCTCAGCAAAATTACATTTATTAATGGCGAGAAGGGCATTTTAAAGCATAGAGGATACTCAATCGAGGATCTGGCAAAAAATTCAACCTTTTTAGAAACTGCCATGCTCATCATTTACGGGGATCTACCAAATCAAGAGAGCCTCGATACCTTTCTTCAGAAAATCCGTAGCCATGCCTCCATTCATACTAGTATGAATGGACACTTCGATAGTTTCCCTAGTGCTGCGCATCCTATGGCGATCCTTTCCTCTATGCTCAATTCTCTTGGTGCTTATCATCCTGAGATGTCTACGAATAATCGTGAGGAAGACTTAGCTCATTTTGACGAGACTGCAGTTTTACTAATCTCCAAAGTACGCGCGATCGCGGCCATGACTTACCGAATGAAGATGGGGATGCCATTTATTCCACCTGCGGATACTAGTTACACATCAAATTTCCTACACATGATGTTCTCTGAGCCCTATAACGAGTACGTCGATAACCATGGTGTGGGCAAGGCGCTGGATCTCTTCCTTATGTTACATGCGGACCACGAGCAAAACTGCTCCACCTCCACTGTGCGTATGGTCGCTTCGGGTGGTGCTAATCTTTTCGCTTCGGTTTCAGCCGGAGTGAGCGCACTTTGGGGTCCTTCCCACGGTGGTGCCAATATGGCAGTGATCAAGATGCTCGAAGAAATTCATGCTAGCGGAGACGACGGATCTAAGTTTATCGAAGCCGCTAAAAAGGGAGAGGCCAAGCTCATGGGCTTCGGTCACCGAGTCTATAAAAATTACGACCCTCGTGCCAAGATTCTTGGTAAAAGCTCAGAATCTATACTCGGGAGCATGGGAATGGATGATCCTCTCTTAGAGATCGCTCGTAAGCTTGAGCAGAGTGCACTAAAGGATGATTACTTTATTAGCCGAAAACTGTACCCCAATGTGGATTTTTATAGCGGGATAATACTCAAAGCGATCGGTATTCCCGTGGATATGTTTACTGTGATGTTTGCTTTAGGTCGTATGCCTGGTTGGATAGCCAACTGGAAGGAAATCGCAGAAAACCCTAAAAGTCGCATACATCGTCCTCGGCAGATTTATACCGGCGAGACCGAGCGTAGTTATGTGCCAGTTAATAAACGGTGACATAATGTTTCTCTTTGCTAACTACTTGCGGAATTTAAAAAGTTTAAGTTTAGGTTTATATAATAAGTATCCAGTTTGAGTCCATCTTTTGTGACAGCAGTTACACCTGTAATGGTAGAGTGCTATATAGGCGCCGGTGAAAGAGGCTTCAATTTTGTTTTCCTCTATGAGTGCCTTAGATTTGCTTCTACAAGGTAAGTAGGGGCATCCTTTGAAATATTTATTTTCTACGCGGTGATAGAAACTTTGTAGAAATTGAAATGATACAACCCAGCAACCTAAAAGTAATAAAGAAAATCCAAAAAATGGTAGAGATAGTTCATCGTTAACTATTTGTTTTTTATATAATAATACAGAAATAATAATACCTCCTATTGGAAATAAACCAGATAATTGAGATAAATTAAAATATGGTGAACCTTCTAATATTTTATTTCCTACCTCGTCAGTAGCCTCCTTAAGGAGTTTTTTACTTGAAAATATGAAAGCGAAAGTAGCGAATATTGATATGGTCCACGTTATCAATAAAACCTGAGGTGGATCATAACTTTCGTATTTGTTGGACATATAAGTTAAGTAAATTACAGATCCAATCGCAGTAGACATAATAGGATAAGCTATAAACTTTTCCCTCTTACTCCATTCTTCCCTCTCGCCCTCGTATATGCTGAATACCTTATCCTTCTTACGATGCCTCTTACGAATCCACATAGTAAAGCCTTCTTATCAGCTGTATACCTTATTACTAAACATTTTATTTTCCTGTTCTTTCGATAAATTGAAGGTAGGTTATTTTATCTTATGTAGGGATATCTAGTCCCTATTGTTTTGTCTATAAATAGAACACAAGAATTTAAAATGTACTCTCAAAAGATAATAGAATTGAAAGCGTTTTAGCTCTAAAAAGTAAATTCGTATTTCTTGAGACGCTGAGCGATCTCTTCAACGATTTCCACTTCTTTGGCCACACCTTGGGCTGAAAAAGTGACAGAGAACCGGACAAAGTTTCCACAATCATCCCAAGGCACAGTGCTAATTAGCTCGTTAGTAATGAGCCACTGGCTAAAGTCCTCACCCGTAGCGAATTCTGTGCTTACTCCTGCGAGTGTCGCAGTGCGGGGAGCGGGGACATAGAGAAAGAAGCTACCTTTAGGTTTACTCACCGTGAATCCATTGCTAGTTAGTGCTTCAATTAGTAGATCCATACGGCGCGAGTATTTCTCAGCGATCTGTTCGGTTATCTGTGGGTTCTCTAGAGCAGTAACGCCAGCCTTCTGGATAGCGAGAAACTGGCCAGAGTCAGAGTTGTCCTTCATGTCTGCATAAGCCTGTACTATGAGAGGATTTCCTACAACGAAGCCAATGCGCCAGCCTGTCATATTGTAACTCTTAGAGAGCGAGTGTAATTCGATGGCCACGTCTTTGGCTCCAGGTACTTGAAAAATTGATAGCGGCTTGCCCTCGAATATAAGTGACGCGTATGCCGCATCTTGGAGAATTATTAAGTTATTTTTTTTAGCAAATTCTACTACTTTACCAAAAAATTCTAGTGTGGCAGAGGCTCCCGTTGGATTGTTTGGGTAATTAAGTACCATTATCTTAGCCTTAGCCAGCACATCGGCGGGCACTGCGTCCAGATCGGGCAAGAAGTCGTTACCCGCTTCGAGCTTCATATTGTAAACTTCACCCCCTAGGTATTTGGCATGCGTGCCGAGCACCGGATAGCCGGGGACTGTCATGAGTACATAGTCACCTCGGTTAATGAAACAGGCTGGAATCATGGACAGGGCAGTCTTCGAACCAATCGAGTGGATGACGTCGGTCTCTGGATCGATATCCTTCACATCAAATACCTCTGCCATGTATGTAGCAGCGGCTTCTTT
The DNA here is from genome assembly GCA_913041275.1 of uncultured Opitutia bacterium. GTDB lineage: Bacteria > Verrucomicrobiota > Verrucomicrobiia > Opitutales > Coraliomargaritaceae > Thalassobacterium. The sequence goes on along the minus strand of CAJWHF010000005.1, from coordinate 30,879 downwards.
AAAACTCTCACCACCATTGTCGGCATAGCCTCCGTTCTCAGCCTTTGCAGCTTCAGCTTGAAGAGACTCTACGACAATAGGAAATGCCATTTCATCTGGCTCGCCCACACCCATATCGATGAGCTCGAGATCTGGTTTAGCCGCTTTGGCGGCTTTTTTGGCACGTTTGATCTTCTCAAACTTATAAATGGCTGTGGACTTTCCGTATTGATTCCCGCCGATTCGCTCAGCAAATAGTTCTTGTATATATGGGTCGCTCATTTGAAACGTATTGTCAGTGTTGCTATGGTTATGATTATGTTTGTGATAAATATACTCGGTAATTAATTTGTGCAGAAATACTAGTTATGCAGACAATTCAATCGGTCAATAAAATGCAGTCTTACGCTACCGAGGTGCGCTCGAGTGGAGACTCAATCGCACTCGTGCCTACTATGGGAAGTTTACACGAGGGACATTTGTCTTTAATAGATATCGCTAAGGAAAAAGCTGACAAGGTCATTGTTTCAATATTTGTCAACCCCACCCAGTTTGGTCCTAGTGAAGACTATGAAAAATACCCTCGCGTGCTGAAAGAAGATACCAAGAAATGCCGAGAGCGTGGGGCCGATGTTTTATTTACTCCTCCAGTTGAGGCAATGTTTCCCCCCGATTATTCTGCCTATGTACAAGAGGAGAGCTTTAGTCTGGGACTATGTGGAGTTTCTCGACCCCATCACTTCAGAGGGGTAACTACTGTTTGTTTGAAGCTATTTAACATAGCACTTCCAAATTTAGCCATTTTCGGACTAAAGGATGCACAACAATGTGCGGTTATTCGTAAAATGGTCACAGATTTTAATTTACCAGTTCAGATTGTAATCGGTCCGACACACCGTGATGAGGATGGTATGGCTACTAGTTCTCGTAATGTCTATTTGACTGATTTGCAAAGGCAAGAGGCACTGTGTATATCAAAATCGCTAAAAATCGCAAAAGATATGGTTGATTCTGGAACTAAGAGTGTGGATCGAATCGTAGCAGAAGTGACTCATCACTTATCAAGTATGCGCCGTATTCGGGTCATTTATGTGCAGGTAGTAGACCGAGATACTATGGAACCCTCTAATGAGATTATTCGTGGTAGAAGCTTACTCTGTGCGGCTGCTTGGGTGGATCAAACGCGCCTTATCGATAATATTGAACTATAAATATGGCTGAATCCTACGATGTGATTGTCGTCGGCAGCGGGATTGCCGGTCTTAGCTTTGCTTTAAAGGTAGCGGAGGCTGGGCATCGTGTTGCTATTATAACAAAAAAGAATTCTGCTGAATCTAATACCAATTACGCTCAAGGTGGTATTGCGGCAGTGACTTCAAAAAAAGACGAAGTGGATATGCATGTAGCCGATACGCTTGTCAGCGGTGATGGACTCTGCGACGAGTCTGCAGTGCGTGAAATCCTCAAGGACGGAGCCGCTAGTATCGATCAATTAACCGAGCGTGGCGTAGCCTTTACTCAGTTAGAGGATGGTCGTGCCTCGCTGGGTAAAGAGGGTGGTCATTCTAAGCGCCGTATTTTTCATGTTCAGGATGTTACTGGTAAAGTTATCGAAGAAGCGCTTGTTCAAAGTATTGAAGAATCGCCTAATATTGACAATTTCGAACACCACTTTGCGATCGAACTGATTACTTCTTCTAAACTCTGTAAGCACGAAGGACGTAAACTAGATGGAGAGGACCGAGTAATAGGTCTGTACGCACTAAATACCCAGAATGATCAAGTCGAAACCTTCGCCGCTAGTGCGGTCCTTTTGGCTACAGGCGGAATAGGGCAAGTCTACCAATTCACAACGAATCCATTTATTGCTACTGGTGACGGAATTGCTATGGCATACCGAGCTGGTGTAGAGGTCCGTAATATGGAGTTCATTCAGTTCCATCCGACTGCTTTTTACAGCAAAGATTCATCCGAGCGCTTCCTCATTAGCGAAGCAGTGCGGGGGGAAGGTGCGATTCTTCGTAACATGAAAGGGGAGGCTTTTATGGAGAAATATGATGCGCGTAAGGAATTAGCTCCGCGCGATGTCGTAGCTCGTGCGATTGACTCTGAAATGAAAGAGACAGGTGCTCGGCACCTTTGGTTAGACACAAGACCTATACCCAAAAAGAAATTACATGAACATTTTCCAAACATATACGAACATTGTGCTAAGCAGGGGATTATATTGGAGAGTGATATGATTCCCATAGTTCCGGCTGCTCATTATCTTTGTGGAGGCATTAAAACAGACTTAAATGCGCAGACTTCTTTGTCAGGTTTGTACGCCTGTGGAGAGGTGGCAAGTACAGGACTACATGGAGCTAATCGCCTGGCGAGTAACTCGCTTTTAGAAGCAGTCGTACTGGCTAATCGGGGAGCATTAGCTGTTGAAAAATACCTTAGTTTGGCCAAGGGAGAGGTCACTGTAATACCTGATTGGATCGGGGGTGATGTGCGTGATTCTGACGAACGTGTAGTACTGTTGCACAATTGGGACGAAGTGAAACGAACAATGTGGGACTATGTCGGCATAGTTCGAACCAGTAAGCGCCTTGAGAGGGCACGTACTCGTATCCAGACATTGGATAAGGAGATAAATGATTACTATTGGAACTTTAAGGTAGACGAAAGTCTACTAGAGCTACGCAATCTTATCTTGGTCGCTGGTTTGATAATCGATTGTGCCCTGCAGCGTAAAGAGAGCCGTGGCTTACATTTTGTGACAGATTATCCAGAAAAAAATGACGCACCTTGTGACACAAAAGTGCGGCGTACGTTGTGATTAAATTAGACTTAAAGCACTGGGTCTTAGTTGGGCCCGGAGCCGTTGGGCTATATTATGGAGGACGAATTGCAAAATTTGCCCGATTAGGGGTATTAGCACGCAGCGGCGCGGAGGTACTAGAGACGGACGGCATTCGTATTAAAATGCTAGATCCAAGTACCGGAAAGACTCTTCAAGTACTTCATGCTCCGCTTGAATATGTGGCAGTAAAAGCGGAGTCTATCGCTCCTCCAGATTATGTAATTATAGCTACAAAATCGACGGTGAACGAAGAGCTTATAAAACCGCTACGATCGATTATCAAACCTGGTCATACTACCATACTCTGTTTGCAAAATGGCATGGGTAATGCCGAATTTTTCTCGAAGTATTTCCCAAGAAATCCCATTCTCTTAGGTCTCTGTTTTGTCTGCGTTAACCGTGTCGAACCAGCGGTAGTAGAAAATTATCATACTGGGCGTGTCGAAATTGGTTCGCTTGGCGATCTCTGGCCTAAGCATGCTCAAGCTGTGGTTCAAGTATTCAATGATTCAGGCGTTTCTACTAAGTATGCGGAAGTACTAGATGCAGCGCTCTGGCGTAAACTTTGTTGGAATGTGCCTTTTAACGGCCTTTGTATTACACAGGGTGGTATTACCACAGATAAAATTATAGGAAATGCACCTTTAGCTAGACGTGCGCGTGTATTAATGGAGGAAGTACGAGAAGCGGCTGCAATCGAGGGACATGTTATTCCAGATACATTCCTAGACGCTCAATTTTCCTTAACTGAAAAAATGCGTGCATATAAGCCATCCTCCTTGATCGATTATTTGGCAGGTAAACCTGTCGAACTCGAATCGATCTGGGGGAAGCCTCTACGCAGGGGCCAGGCGCTAGGGGCAGAAATGCCAGAGCTTACTAAACTTTATGATCAGTTGAAGGCTTTGCTAGACTAGATCAATCGAGATATAGTGTCGCGCTAGAATCAATTTACTTAGTCGTGATTAAAATAAAGCCGTTTGAAGGTCGATAGCTTCGTTGCCAAAATCTGAGCAGGTTCGCTCTCTGCGCTTTGTTTTGACTTCATCGCGTATACTATAATGTGGTGAAGTAACTCCACTTTTTTTTCGTAGTGTTCCGCCTTGGGTAGGATTCTCTGCGCTAGAAAATAGTTGGCTGCTTCGTCGATCACCTTTTGAGCGTGCGTTTCTTTATTGGTAGTCCAGCGCACTATTTGTTGTTGTTCTTGTGCACTAAGAGAATCTTTAGAAGAAATAGACCGTATCTGTGCACCTGCTTTATTGATCGTTTCTATATGCTGCTCTAGCTCACCAAATTTAAGCTCATCACCGTAGATACCGCATGGCACTTGGCAGTGGGCTCCTGCCGAAGCGGCTGATAATAGTATGGCTATGAGTATGGGTAAAATATGCATAAGTTTAATTTAGAGAGAACGTGTATATTTAGCAGATTATTTGCAAATGTTAGTAATTAAAAAATTAAACACTTATGGAGTTACACTTCTATTTTAAAGGGGAATAATCAGTGGCCTTCATGAGGACAGAATCAATACCTTTATTAACGAGAATTCGGCCGTCAATCTGAGAGTCTTTGGCAGCTTTCTTCCAGGCAGGATCCTGACTGAAAGATTTAAAGTTAACACCGCGTGACTGGATGTCCTTGTGGGCAACTAAGTAGACAAGCGTGTTAGCTGCACCGCTTTGATCACCTGTTAGGTTAAAGTAGGCTATATTGGTAATGCCATGCTTTTCAAAAAGCGCTATAGTATGATCTTGGAATCGGGCATTGATGTTCTCTAGCTTCGCAGGTCTGGTAGTATAGGTTCTTAGTTCCACAACTGAATCGCCATCGGCGAGTGCTTTTGGAATTGATGGAGAGTAATCCGTTAGTTGCATGATGATAGAGTCAACTTTGGAAACAAGCTTACCATCAATCTCAGATTCAGATTTGACCGCTTTCCAGATCGGATCCGAGAGGAAGGAATTCCAGCTATCTGTTCGGGCTTCGCTATCCGGATAGGCAAGAAGATATAGGAGCATATTATCCTCGTTATTTTCAGGAACCCAATAGGCGATATTTTCGATGTTATGTTTTGTAAATAAGTTTGTAGTGTGATCTCGAAATCTGGCGTTGAGTAACTCTAGCTTCCCTTCAGCAGCGTAATAAGTGCGCAGTTCAAAGATACGATCATCTGCTGCGAATGAATGAGCTGTCCATAGGACAGAAAAGATTAGTGTGCGAAGGTACATTTTGTTTAGCCTAATGATTTTTCTTAAGATTTTACAATTAATTCAAAACATTCAGATGGCTATTCGGCAGAAAGTGCTTCTTTAGCTATTCGTGTTAGTTCACCTATACTGCTTATTTGTGGGGCTGCGCCGCGGGCCATCTGCTCCTTGCCGCCTCCTTTACCTCCCGCTATTGGAGCCAGTTCTTGGATCAATTTACCAGCGTTTTGATCGCTGTTAGAGCCAGAAAAAGCACCGAGATGAAGTTTATTCCCATCATTTATAATACAAAATGCGGCGTTAGCAAACTGCCGACTTTTTAAAGAATTTAGTAATTCTTGTAGTAGGGCGGGTGGACCATCGTGGGTAATGACAAGATTTCGAGACAAGTCGAGTGTATCGATGAGCGCAGTGGCTAACTCCGTAGCCCCAGCGAACTGTGCTTTCTTTAGTGTCTTATCGGCATCGGCAACGGCAGCCTTTAGCCCTTCGCTGTGCTCAAGTATATTTTTAAAGACGCAGTTGCGTTGTTCAAAGGAGCCTTCTTCTAACATGCCGGTGTTAAAGTTGGGAAATTCCGGAAATGATACGGGTTCAGAATCTAGGACTCTGAGTTGCTCGCTGATTGCATCTAACCTAGTGCGCGATTCTTCAGACTCTTTTTTTGCTTTTTCAATGGACTCGTACATCCATTCGTAAGCGGCGGCGCCACAAACTGCTTCGATTCGGCGTATGCCTGAAGCAATGGCACCCTCTGATTTAATCTTAAATATACCAATATCACTGGTCTTACGTACGTGAGTGCCACCGCAGAGCTCCATTGAGTATCCGTCAAGCTTGCCGCTTTCCCCACCGATTTGAACAACGCGTACTTGTTCGCCGTATTTATCGCCAAAGAATTGTTGAATATCTTTACGCTCTTTGATCTGAGCATGCGCAACCTCCGACCAACTCACAGGTACATCAGCTTCAATGCAGGCGTTGACCTTAGACTCAAGCATGTCGATTTGATCCTGATTGAGTGCTCCAGAATTAAAGTCGAAGCGCATGCGAGTTGGGCTGACCATCGAGCCTTGTTGCGTAGCGTCTTTTGAAACTATTTCATGAAGAGCCCAGTGCAGCAGGTGTGTCGCACTATGATGCGCTTCGATGAGACTACGACGATCTGAGTCGATGGTAAGTGTGACCTTATCGCCGTTAGAAATTTGGGCATCAATAGGCACTCTGTGTGCACGAGCTGATCCGAGTTGTTGTACAGAGCTAACGGGGTAAATAGTCTCGTTAACATGTAGCGCTCCTAGGTCACCTAGTTGACCGCCCATTTCAGCATAAAATGGCGTGCGATCGGTAATTACTAGTAAGGCGTCGTCTTGTTTGTGGACTTCAAGAACGATTGCAGTGCTCTTGTCTTCATTAAATCCTATAAACTCAGTGACCGCTTTGGTAGCTATGTCCGTAGCACGAATAAGCTCTTGTGAGCGTGCTGATCGCGCTCGATCGCGCTGCGCTTGCATGTGTTTGTCAAAGATGATCCTATCAACATTGATTCCCCTTTCAGAACAGAGCAACTCGGTGAGGTCGATTGGGAAGCCGTAGGTGTCATAAAGCTTAAACGCAAACTCTCCGCATAGCTGAGTCTTCCCATCAGCAATTTCCTGCTCAAACATAGCTAGCCCGCGGTCGAGTGTTTCGTTAAAACTGGCTTCTTCGCGCAGGAGGGTCTCTTTGATCGCATCCGAGCGATTTTTTAGTTCTGGGAATACGCAGCTGTATTCTTCTACCAAGGTATCGACTATTTTAGGTAAGAAAGTCTGCTGACTGGAAAAGCCAAGAGTACGGCCATAACGGACCGCACGACGCAAAATACGGCGAAGCACGTAATTGCGCCCATTATTACCAGGGAGGATGCCATCTGCTATAGAAAAGGTAAGCGTTCTAATATGGTCAGCGATCACTCGAAAGGCGACTGCCTCCTTTATTTCGGCAGATATCTGCGACTTGTCACTATCAACAGAAGCGGGATAAATATCTTTATAAGTCTTACCGCTGAGTTTCTCAAGTGTCCGAAAAATCGGTTGGAACACGTCCGTTGCGTAGTTGGTAGGCTTTTTCGAGAAGTCACTTAAGCCCCTAGTGTTTTGGATCAGCGAACAGGCGCGCTCAAAGCCCATACCAGTATCTACGTGTTTCGATGGGAGGTCGCGGAAGCTACCGTCGGATTCAGCATTATACTGAATAAAGACTAGGTTCCATATCTCTATGCAGAGGTCGGAGTCCATATTAACTAGCCTTCCTTCGCTATCGCCATTTGGAGTGAGATCGACATGTAATTCGGAGCAGGGACCACAGGGTCCAGTTTCGCCCATCATCCAGAAGTTATCCTTCACATTCCCATTAATAATATGCTTCCTTGGGTCGAGTCCCGCTTTTGAAAATAGTGTCGCCCATAAGTCGTATGCTTCTTGGTCAAATTCAGAGGGATCACCTTTGCTTGGCGCGTATACCGTGGCATAGAGCCTTTTAGCTGGCACGCCCCAAACTTCAACAATCAGCTCCCAGCCCCATTCTATAGCCTCTTTCTTGAAATAGTCGCCGAATGACCAGTTGCCGAGCATTTCAAAGAAAGTGTGGTGGTAAGTATCATAGCCTACGTCTTCGAGGTCGTTATGCTTTCCTCCTGCACGTATGCACTTTTGAGTATCGGCCGCTCTTGCAGGTGAGTAGGGTGCTTTCTCGGTGCCTAGAAAGTAGGGCACAAACTGGTTCATACCTGCGTTAGTGAAAAGCAGGCCGGGCGACTGTGGCATGAGCGAAGCTGAGGGCACAACGCTGTGTTGCTTCGATTTAAAGAAGTTTAGAAAAGAACTTCGAATTTCCGCGGAAGTCATAAGTAGCTAAGTACGGCTTCACCCATAGCTTTTGTACCTATAGGGTCGAGGCCGAAAGCGATATCACCGGTGCGATTGCCACTAGTAACAGCTTTTTCTACGGCTGTTTCGATTGCAGTGGCTGCTTCGAGTTGGCCGAAACTATAACGGAGCATCATAGCTACGGATAGAATCTGCGCACAGGGATTAGCAATACCTTGTCCCGCGATATCTGGGGCGGTACCCCCTGAGGGCTCATAGAGGCCAAAGGGGAGGCCTAGACTATTCTTCTGTGCGCCTAGGCTTGCGGAAGCTAGCATTCCGAGCGAGCCACAGATCACACCCATTTCATCAGAGAGTATATCACCGAACATATTTTCTGTGAATAGGACATCAAATTGATTGGGATCACGCGCTAATTGCATAGCAGCATTATCTACATACATGTGGCTGAGTTCGATCTCAGGTGCGTGCTTGGCGAAATAAGCGGTCACGACCTTGCGCCATAGGACCGAAGTTTCTAGAACATTTGCCTTATCTACAGAGCAGACTCGATTTCCACGTGCCCTAGCTGTATCGATAGCAACCTCAGAGATACGTTCGATTTCACTGGTTTTATAAACCATAGTGTCGATTGCTTGCTCTTCCCCGTTTTCCAAAGTGCAGGTCGATTTTGGTTGTCCAAAGTAGATGCCGCCAGTGAGTTCGCGTATACAAACAATATCGATACCATTTGGGATACGCTCCTTTTTTAGCGGGGAAGCGTCGGTTAGTTCAGGGTACAGAAGTCCAGGACGGACGTTTGCGTAGAGAGAGAATGCCTTCCGAATTGGTAGCAAAGCGGCCCGCTCTGGTTGCTCTTTTGGGGGGAGCGACTCCCACTTCGGGCCGCCAACAGACCCGAAGAGAATCGCTTCTGAGGCTTCGCATATTTGCTTAGTCGAGTCGGGGAATGCTGTGCCGTGGTTATCAATAGCAATTCCTCCGATATCGGCATTCTCGTAATCGAGAGTGAAGCTAAACTTTTCGCCCGCCGATTTGAGTACGTCGAGCGCAACTTCCATCACTTCGGGGCCTATACCATCACCTGGCAGAACTGCAAATTTGAGAGTTTTCATAGATTTTTAGAAAAGCAAAATAAAACTGTGTTAACCACTGAGCGCATCAAGACTTTTCGGCATTTTGAGCTCTCTAAAAATTACTTTTACCAGATCTTTAATAGGGGACTCTGAAAAAATGGCTTGTCCACTAAAAAGGCTCAGATAGCGTGACGTTCCCCTTAGGCGTAATGCCTACTTATTACCACAACTAACATACACTATGAAGAAAATACTTCGTTTATCGGCTCTTCTGTTAGCATTTATGCTCCCAGGACTGCTTTTCGCTCAAGATGCTAATTTAGCTGACGCTGTTACTACAACTGCAGAAGCTCTCGAGGAAGTTGCTTCGATTGATACTGGGAACACAGCGTGGATGCTCACCGCTACGGTTTTAGTACTCTTTATGACGCTTCCTGGCCTAGCCCTATTTTATGGAGGTCTAGTACGCTCACAAAATGTGCTCTCTGTGTTGATGCATTGTTTTGCAATTGCTTGTCTGGCTTCTGTCTTATGGATCGCGGTTCTTTACACCATGGCATTTGCACCTGGTACTGGATCTTGGGTCGGTAGCTTAGAGCATATCGGTCTGAAGGGTATATCTATAGATAGTATGCAGGAGGATTTCCCAGAAACAATTTTTATCATGTTTCAAATGACTTTCGCTATTATTACGCCTGGATTGATTGTTGGGGCGTTCGTTGAGCGTATGAAATTTACTGCTATTTTACTTTTTACTGCACTTTGGCTGATTCTAGTGTACGCTCCTGTTACCTACTGGGTTTGGGGGAGTGGTTGGCTCTATGAAAAGGGTATAATCGACCTTGCAGGCGGTATTGTGGTACACGCTACTGCTGGGATCTCCGCGCTGCTGCTTGCCAAGATGCTAGGGCCGCGTGATGGATTTCCAAACAAACTTCATATGCCTCACCACCCGGCGATGGTTATGATTGGCGCATCCATGCTCTGGGTTGGATGGTTTGGATTTAATGCCGGTAGCCAATTAGCTGCCAATGGAAATGCGGGCATGACTATGTTGGTCACCCACATCTCTGCTGCAGTAGCTAGTCTGACGTGGATGACGCTTGAATGGCGCATCAACGGTAAGCCTGGCCTAGTGGGCATTGTCACAGGCATGGTTGCTGGACTAGCTACTATTACCCCTGCCTCTGGAAACGTCGGACCTCTCGGGGCGGTTTGCCTCGGTTTCCTTGCGGGTATTGTTTGTTACTTCGCATGCGGAATCGTTAAGAATAAGTTGAAGATTGACGACTCTCTTGATGTTTTTGCTGTGCACGGGGTAGGTGGAATTATGGGTACCACTTTAGTGGCGGTTTTTGGAACCGCTGCTTTCGGTGGAACTGGAGTCGACAATGTACTTGAGCAACTCGGCGTCCAATTAACCGGCATTAGTGTGGTAGTTCTTTGGTCTGCAGTAGCTACATTCATTATTGTAATGATATGCAAATGTACCACTGGTTTGCGTGTTGCGCAGGAGGATGAACACTCGGGACTAGATCAATCTGAGCATGGTGAGACTTCTTACCAATTCGAATAGTACAGGATTAATGCATTAAATTATTATGAAACTTATAAAAGCAATTATTAAACCGTTCAAAATCGATGATGTTAAAGAGGCACTCTCCGAGGTTGGAGTGGAAGGCCTTACTGTAAGCGAAGTTAAAGGCTTCGGGCGTCAAAAAGGCCATACTGAGATCTACCGGGGAAGTGAATACACGGTCGATTTCCTGCCTAAGTCTATGATCGAGACTGTGGTCGAGGACGATGTTGTGGAAAAAGCAGTCTCAGCAATTGTTAATACAGCAAAGACCGGAAAAATTGGAGACGGGAAAGTATTCGTTTTGCCGATAGAAAGTGCGGTACGTATTCGTACTGGGGAGACCGATAGCGAGGCTCTTTAAAAAGATAGCTATATATTCTACAAGCGGGCACCCTTTAAAAGGTGTCCGCTTTTTTTGGCCTGAATATTCTTCTGTAATGTAAAAACCATTTACTAAGTCTTCGTAATCTATAACACTTTATCTATGCCTAAGAAAAAAATTGTTAAAAAAACTGTTCCTAAAAAAACTACATCTACTGAGGCTCCTGAGTTTCTTGTTGATCTGCTGAATGCTCGCTCCCCTACAGGTGCAGAATATGAAGCTCAAGAAGTCGTCGACCGATATGTTGAGCAAGAAGTTGACCTCTATCGACGTGATACTATGGGTAACCGCTTTGCCACAGTGAATCCTAATGGTGATCCGAAGCTCCTACTGGCGGGACATATCGACGAACTCGGCCTAATTGTCACATACATTAACGCTCAGGGCTTCCTCTACTTCGATACATTAGGGGGCCACGATCATTCTATGATATCTGGTCGTCGCGTATCCATCCTCACTAAGGATGGCATCGTTAAGGGGATTACTGGCAAACGTGCGATTCATTTAATGAGCCCCGAAGATCGTAAGAGAGTGCCTAAGACACACGAGATTTGGATTGATATTGGGGTGAAGACTCGTGAGGAGGCGGAAAAGTTTGTTGGTATTGGCGATACTGCGGTCTACGACCAAAGTTTTGAATTAATTCGTGGTAGTATCGGTGTGGCGCGAGCTTTTGACGATAAAGCTGGCGCTTATGCTGTGCTAGAAGCTACGCGTCGTTTGACTAAGTATAAGCTAGAAGCTCGTGTGACCGCAGCTGCTACCACCCAAGAGGAGATTGGGACACGTGGCGCCATAACGGCTGCTTTCTCTGAGAACCCTGATTTCGCCATCGCTGTAGACGTCGGTCACGCTACGGACTCTCCTGATTGCGATGAGCGTAAATACGGTAGCTTCAAACAGGGTGGTGGGCCAATTGTTTGCCGAGGTCCTAATATTAATCCTATTATTTATGAGCGTATCATAAGTGCGGCTAAAAAAGGTAAGATTCCATATCAAGTCGAAGCAGATTCTCGCCCAACAGGCACAGATGCGCGTGCAATTCAAGTTGCGCAGTCAGGCGTCGCCACTGGGCTTCTTTCGATTCCTCTTCGCTATATGCATACGCCCAGTGAGATGGTCGACCTACAAGACATAGAACACACAGTAAAACTACTTGTCGCAGTAGCACGTTCGTTTAAGAAGGGCGACCGAGGCATTTGGTAGGTAAGCCCTAATGCGAGGTCAGATTGCTTATACTATTAAACTAAGAAAGAGAAACTTTGATTATTCTCTAAGTTCTAGCCTTTGTAAATACGCAGTAGAGCTCCGGCAATTTCAGAGGGATTGCGAGCGATCGATACACCTGCATCTTCCATAGCAGAAAATTTAGCCTCGGCTGTACCGGCACCACTAGCAGAAACAATCGCTCCAGCGTGACCCATTGTTCGTCCCTTGGGCGCGGAGGCACCTGCTATGAAGCCCGCGACTGGTTTTTTTACGTTTTCCTTTATGTAAGCACAGGCTTCTTCTTCAGCGCTACCACCAATTTCGCCAATCATAATAATGGCGTCGGTATCAGGGTCTTCATTGAGCATGCGCACCGCATCAAGTTGGGAGGTACCGTTAATGGGGTCGCCACCGATACCGATACATGTAGATTGTCCGTGGCCACTTTGGGTGAGCTGCCAAACGGCCTCATAAGTGAGTGTACCGGAGCGGGAAATTACGCCAACGCGTCCAGGTTTGTGAATGTAGCCTGGCATAATGCCGATTTTACATTCGCCGGGCGTGATAATTCCGGGGCAGTTCGGGCCGATCAGACGAGTCTTAGTGCTTTTAGCATCGAGACGATTTCGGACCTCCGCCATATCGCGAACTGGAACTCCCTCTGTGATGCAAATGACAAGGGGTATTTCCGCATCTATTGCTTCAAGGATGGAGTCGGCTGCGAAGGCAGGTGGTACGTAGATAACGGATGCATTAGCTCCGTGTTCATTGACAGCTTCTTTTAAGGTGTTGCATACGGGTATAGTGTTCTCCCAAAGCTGCCCACCTTTACCTGGCGTGACACCTGCGACCACATTGGTCCCGTATTCCACGCATTGTTGCGTATGGAAGGTTCCTGTCTTTCCAGTAATTCCTTGAACAACAAGCCGAGTGTTTTTATTAACGAGGATACTCATAAAATGTATTATTTGCTCTGATTCTTATTTGCGACTTACGTCGTGGATTTAACTTTTTGGACGATAATCTCAGCAGCTTCTGAAAGGCTGTCTGCGGGGGTCAGTGCCACATCACTCTCGCGTAAGATTTTTTTACCAGCTTCCACATTGGTGCCTTCTAATCGAACGACCAGAGGTACGGTTATATCCACATTCTTAGCGGCTGCTACTATACCGCGAGCAATTACATCGCACTGCATGATACCACCAAAAATATTAACGAGAATACCCCTCACATTAGGATCAGAGAGAATGATTTTAAAAGCAGCCGTGACTTGATCTTCATTCGCGCCCCCCCCAACATCGAGGAAATTGGCAGGAGATCCCCCAAAGCTTTGTATAATGTCCATCGTTGCCATAGCTAAACCGGCGCCGTTTACCATACATGCGATATCGCCATCGAGTGCAATGTAAGCCAAGTCGTTATTTGAAGCTTCAATTTCTTTAGGGTCTTCTTCGTTAAGATCCCTTAGACTATGTATGTCAGGGTGTTTAAAGAGGGCGTTGCCGTCGAAGGATACTTTGGCGTCCAGTGCAAGTAGCTTCCCTTGCTTGGTTTTGACTAGAGGGTTGATCTCAACGAGCATTGCATTCTTTTCCCAATACATTTTGTAGAGGCCAGTCAAAATACGTGAAAATTGCTTCACTTGTTCGCCCTCAAAGCCTAGTGCGAAAGCGACGCTACGGCAGTGATGACTGCGAAGCCCCATAGTTGGTGAGATAGGCAGACGAATTAGCTTCTCTGGGGTAGCATCTGCCACGGCTTCAATATCCACGCCTCCTTCGGTCGATGCTATGATCATGGATTGGGCACTCTCACGGTCGAGAACTATAGCTAGATAATACTCATGTTCTATATCACAGGCCTCTGTAAAGTAGAGTGTCTGGACTTTTCGTCCCTTTGGCCCAGTCTGAGCGGTCACCAATGTATTGTTGAGCATTTGTTTTGCTGCCTTATGTGCTTCGTCGCTATTTTTAACTACTTTTACACCTCCCTTGTAGCCATCAGTAAAAGTTCCTTTACCACGCCCGCCTGCGTGGATTTGAGCCTTTACAACTATCATCTCCTCTCCGATGTCGGAGATGGCGCTTTGAATTTCTTTGGTGTTAGTCGCAGCGTAACCACGCGGTACTGGAACACCAAACTGTTCTAGTAGATTTTTGGCCTGATACTCGTGAATATTCATTATTTATCTTTTTTTAGGGACACAAAGCGTGTTTCAATGGCAAGTGATGAGATGCGGTGCAATCTCTTTTGAATTATTTTTTGTAAAATAAATTTTAGAGAGTACAGCCGCTGTGCGTCTCACAGTTTGGGCGTGCTACTAACCCTCGAATAGGCTCGTCGGGATAGCTTTGCTCGGCGCGACCCCCATCGATAAGATGGCGCTCACAGATGACATCCAAATCCATTTTTGACTTCGCTCTTCGCATATCATGGAGAAATTTACCTTCTTCATCTACACTCAGACCTACGAAGTTGAGAAACTTTTTCATGTGGTTGATATGATAGCGGTCCTTCCGATCTGAGTGGCTTGTCGCCAGAAATAAGTCTTCGATATAGACACGAACATCACCCAATGTGGGTTGAAAGACTGGCTTACCAGCAAAATGTTCCCTGAGCTGACGAAAAATCCATGGATTTCGGATACAAGACCGTCCTATCATTAGGCCGGCACTTCCCGTCTCGTTTAATACCCACTGAGCTTTATTTACAGAGGTTACGTTTCCATTAGCCAATACAGGGCAATCAAGGCGCTCTACAGCGCGCTTTATGTACTCGTAATGTACCTCACTTCGGTAGGCCTCTTTTACTGTTCGTGCATGGAGGCTGAGTAAGTCGACCTTATGTTTAGTGATTAAATCTAAAATAGTATCAAAGTGTTCGTCACTGTCGAAGCCGATACGCATTTTTACAGTAAAGCGTCCTTTAACAGCCGCGCGTAAGCAGCCGAGTACTTCATCCACTTTGGAGGGCTGGCGAAGAAGGCCGCCTCCGACATTTTTTTTATAAACTTTTGGTGCTGGGCACCCCATGTTCAGGTCGATGCCGGCGACAGGAAGTTGTTCGGATTCGATGGTTTGAACTGTGCGCTCTAAGTCAGGTAGACTCTCTCCTATTAGTTGGGCGAAGACTGGGCGTCCCGTACCGTTATGGTTAATGGAGTCGACGATATGCTGTTCCAATCTCGAATGCCCATGAACTCGGAAGTATTCAGTGAAGAGTAGATCTGGAGCTCCATATTTACCCAGTAAGCGCATAAAGGGTAGGGTAGTGACGTCTTGCATGGGTGCCAGAGCGGTCCATGGCTGGCCGGGTACAACTGTCTCTGGTATGGGCGTCATCTTAAGATTATGATTTAAATTATATCAAATAAGCCGTGTACGGCCACTCGCAGAGTGTGTGAGTTTTTAAATCTATACTATTATTATGATGTATAATCGATTCGCTATTAGGTAGAGCCCTGCTCGAGTATTCGTGCTAGGATTTCTGTCATATCGTCCACTGATTCGATCACAGAATTAGCAACATAGATTGGCTTACCCGATGCTAATGCAAGTACGATTGAATCACTAGGTCTAGCGTCGAGTTCGATGATCTTATGTCCTAGCTCGTTTTCCATAGAAACGATTAACCGTGCATGAAATGTACCTTGGTCTACGTGATTGATGACTACTCGCTCTACTTCGGCGCAGAGGCCATCTAGCAATGTAAGCATAAGGTCATGGGTGAGTGGACGCTGAGCCTGTTCGCCATCAACAGCACGTTGGATAGTCTCGCCGATGCTTTGATCAACATAGATAACAAAGGTTTTTTGGTCCGTACCCAAAAATACTGCACATCCATTTGATGTAGGCATTACACCTTTTACAAGGACTGGAATTACTTCGCTATTCATCTATCATTAATGTGTGTGAAGTCGAATTTGACATCAAGTGTTAAGAGTCGTGGATATACACTCTAATTTTTTAGGGCGATCTATAGTTTACTTTAGCCCTGGTAGATCTGTCGGTAATCCGTTTGGAGTATTTCCCATCTGTGACTGCATAGCTTGCATCATCTTACGTCCTTTGCCCCCACGCATTTTTCTCATCATCTTTTGCATCTGGGAGAATTGTTTTATTAGAGCATTCACATCTCGTACCTGTACGCCTGCACCATTGGCAATACGCTTTAAGCGACTGCCGCGAAGTAGGCGTGGGTTGTGGCGCTCTTGTAGTGTCATAGAGAGAATAATAGCTTCTGTACGGGACACCTTCTTTTCCTCTTCATCGCCTACTTGGACACCGCTCATACCAGGCATCATGCCAACGATAGAGCCGAGGGAACCCATTTTTTTGACCTGCTGCATCTGCTTTAGAAAGTCTTCTAGATTAAAGTCTGCTTTGCGCATCTTCTCGGCCATTTGCTCGGCTTCTTTTTGGTCGAGATTGTCTT
Source organism: uncultured Opitutia bacterium (assembly GCA_913041275.1). GTDB lineage: Bacteria > Verrucomicrobiota > Verrucomicrobiia > Opitutales > Coraliomargaritaceae > Thalassobacterium. Next base: position 14,292 of record CAJWHF010000005.1, on the reverse strand, counting down.
GTGCTTTTTCAACAAGTGATACCACGTCTCCCATTCCAAGGATGCGCGAGGCCATACGTTCGGGGTAGAACACTTCGAATTCGTCTGCTTTTTCCCCGGTACCCATAAATTTAATAGGTACTTTAGATATCGACTTCATTGAAAGAGCAGCGCCACCGCGCGCATCTCCGTCGAGCTTAGTTAAAATTATACCTGTGCAATCGACCGCTTCATGGAAGTGTTTAGCTACATTGACTGCTTCTTGGCCTAGGGCGGCATCAGCAACGAGCAAAATTTCATCTGGCTCGACTGTATCTTTTAATCGCTTGATTTCTCCGATTAAATCTTCGTCGATTTGTAAACGCCCAGCTGTATCAAAGATGATTAAATTAGCATTCGCATTTTTAGCTACGTCTAGACCTCTCTTTCCGATTTTGACTACATCTTTTTCTTCCCGGTCACTGTAAAAGAAACAACCCTCGTCTTTGGCTAGCTTTTCGAGTTGGTCAATCGCAGCTGGACGATAGACATCACAGGCGATTAGGGCTGGATGGTAACCGCGCTTTTTGGAAAGATAGCGCGCCAGTTTTCCGCTGCTGGTAGTCTTTCCGGATCCATGAAGCCCAACCATCATAATACGTAGCGGCTTCTTATCTTCGAGTTCGGTAGCTCCCTCGCCCAATAGCTTGGTCAGCTCATCATTAATAATCTTTATGACCTGTTGGCCTGGAGTGACTGAACTAAGAACCTCCTGCCCGATACACTGCGACTTAATTTCAGATACAAAATCGCGAGCTACTTTGTAATTTACGTCTGCAGATAGGAGCGCTTGGCGCACTTCCTTTAGAGCCTCAGACATATTGTCTTCGCTTAGCTTGCCAACACCCCTCAAATTACGGAGTGCACTACTTAATTTATCAGTTAAGTTCTCTAACATATTTTTTCAGTAAAATGATGTAGGATAGGCAATTATCTCTGGCAATCTGAAAGTACAAACTAGTGTCGTAAAAAAGCCCCGACCATTAGGACGAGGCTAATAAGAATAAAATAAAAAAAGAGTATTTAACTCTCAGCCTGCTCGTCAGGCGGTTTAGTAGTCTCTTCATATTCTTCTTCTTCCTCTTCTTCGTCCCACTTCATTGTCTCATCTTCTTCAATTTTTTCATCGTGGTCTGTCTCAACATCCGCGAGATTTTTCTCTAGTTCCTCATCTTCTGTGGCTGGTTTTTCATCGTCATCATCGTCTAGTTTATATCCAGCAGGTACGTATTCTAAAATAGTATTTAATTCAGAGAAGAAGTGCACGGCGCGCCCTTCTAGGAAATCCTCGCCCTGTAATTGCCTAACTTCTTCCTCTAATTCATCGAGAGTTAAATTTTGCGAGAAATCAATTAAGTCATTTAGCATTTTCACACGTAGCCTACTTACGTGATCTAGAAGGTCTGCGTAGGGACCTTTTTCTTCATCGAGTACATCAGGAAGTGCAAAGAGTGGTTCTTCACTTTCTAAGATACTGTCTTTAACGCGTTTAAGTAGAACTGTCTTATCCTTCTCTACCTTATCAATACCGAATGAATAAAAAGCGTCGTCCACTAGTTCATTTCGTAGTCCGTAATCAGACAATGGCTCCAGTAGATCTATTATGTGCTGGAATTGTCTTGGGTCAATAATTCCTAGTCCATCCACATCCCAGTGCACGGGATCACTTATTTCATGGATCCACCAGTTCATATCTTCGCCCAATCGGGCTTTGCACCAAGTTAGTATATTTTTAGGTTTAGACATATTGTAGCAAGCTGCTCTGTGTGATTAAAAAGGTTATGACAAGATTAAGTTAGAAACTTGTCATACATTTTGTAAATCCACCGTATTATAGTTTGTAAAGTGCTTTGTCATAATTTTTCTCATATTTTTTAATGATTGTTTTGCAGAAATCCTATCTTTGGACTCTAATTTATAACATTGGGTATTATTATGGGATTTATTTATGAAAATATAGTTAGGCCGGTTCTCTTTAAATTGGATCCGGAGCAAGCTCACCACCTTGGTCGTAATTCCCTTATGACTATGAGTGCATTGCCGCCTTTATGTCATCTCTTGCGAAGCTATAATTTAATTAAGGAGAATGATCCAGTTAAGTTATTCGGTTTGGAATTTTCTAACCGAGTTGGTTTGGCAGCAGGTATGGATAAGGACGGGGAGTTTCCTCGTGCGATTGAGTCTTTGGGGTTCGGTCACGCAGAGGTTGGTACGGTCACACCAGTAGGGCAGCCTGGCAATCCAAGCCCACGACTTTTTCGTTACCCTAAACATAACGCTCTTATCAATCGTATGGGCTTTAACAATAATGGCGCTGAAGCTATGCTCAATTCGTTGTCTAAGAATTATGATAAGGCCAAGCGTGGTATGCCAGTAGGAGTAAATATCGGAAAGGCAAAAATGACACCGCTAGAAGAAGCCGCTGAAGACTATGTAACTAGTTTTCGTAAACTTGCGGCGCAAGCAGACTATTTTACAGTTAATATAAGTAGTCCAAACACACAAGGACTACGGGATCTTCAAGGCGCCTCATTTTTACGCGATTTACTGCAAATTATTAGTGATGAGAATCTTTCTTATGCGAAAAGTATGGGGCATATTCCACACCCTCTTATACTTAAGATAGCGCCTGATCTAAGCTTTGAGGAGATAGATGAAGTATTGGAAGTGCTGTTGGATTTAAATTATGACGGGATTATAGCTACAAACACGACCGTTCAACGCCCAGAAGGTTTCAAGAGTAGGGAAGCTGGAGGCCTTAGTGGTGGCAGCTTTATACGCCAGCGCTCGAATGATGTTATAAAATATATTTATAAGTCCACTGATGGTAAATTGCCTATTATAGGGACTGGTGGGATCGATTCTGTGGAAAGCGCCTGTGAGAAGATAGATGCTGGTGCCTCACTGGTTCAAATCTACACCGGTTGGATTTACCGCGGGCCTTTCTTTGCCCGTGAACTAGCCAAAGGTCTTAAGTCTCACAGATAAGACTGTAATCTAGTTAGCAGATTTCATTAACTACTGTGCAATGCTTTTGCGCCGACGGCGAGCCCTGCTTCTTTCATTGCTTCGCTCAGGGTCGGATGGGCGTGGATAGTGCGCCCTAGATCTTCAGCACTACCACCATATTCCATATGGGTCACAGCCGAAGCAATCAGCTCAGAGGCGCCCTTACAAATCACTTGTACTCCCAGGATGCGGTCTGTTTTTGCGCATGCAGTTACTTTAACAAACCCGTCTGTTGCATCTGTCGCAATAGCGCGCCCGTTACCTGCTAGATTGAACTTGCCTGACTTACATTCAATTCCTGATTCCTTAGCGGCAGTTTCAGTCACACCGACACTGGCGATTTCGGGTTCGGTATATATTACATTAGGGATGACATTGTAGTTCACGTGACCGGCTTGCCCAGCAATGCGTTCTACACAAGCCACGCCTTCCTCTTCCGCTTTGTGAGCGAGCATGGGCCCAGAAATCACGTCACCGATTGCGTAGATTCCTTCAGTGGATGTTTTAAAATGTGCATCCACTGGAATATGTCCTTTATCGTCAGTTTCGATTCCCACAGCTTCAAGACCAAGGTGATCTGTGTAGGGTTTACGCCCTACGGCAACGAGTATTTTATCAGCTTCAAACTCGACTTGTTTTTCATTCTTTTCTGCTAGGAGTATCACTTTCCCATTCTCTTTCTTAATGCCGGTCACTTTAGTTTTTAGGTGAAATGTGAGTCCTTGCTTTTTAAATAATCGCTCGGCCATTTTGGACACGTCTTTATCGAAGGCAGGAGCAATAAGTGGTAGAAATTCGATAACTTCTACCTGCGATCCGAGTCTAGCCCATACAGATCCAAGCTCCAAGCCGATAGCCCCTGCGCCCACTACGACGAGCTTTTTAGGTACTTCATCGAAAGCAATGGCTTGGTCGCTTGATACAACAGTTTCTGCGTCGAATTTTAGAAAAGGGAGTTCAATAGTGGAGGATCCAGTCGCGATGATGATGTTCTTTGCGCTGAGGACTGTCTCATCGTGCTTCTCTTTAACTCGCACTTTCCCAAGACCCGCGAGCATGCCCAGACCATTGAAGACTTTGACTTTATTCGCCTTCATTAAGTGCTCCACTCCAGCTCGTAATTGATTCACAGTTTTGCTCTTCTTCGCCATCAATTTTTCTATGCTGATCGATAGATTTGTTAGGTCTATACCGTGCGCTTCAGCGCCATGAGCTGCAAAATGATACATCTCGGTTGAGTGCAGTAGTGCTTTGCTGGGTATGCAACCTACATTAAGGCAAGTGCCTCCAAGGTGTTCGTATTTTTCAATAAGGGCTGTTTTGAGGCCTAGTTGAGATCCACGAATAGCTGCGACATAGCCGCCTGGACCGGAGCCAATAATTATGAGATCGAAGTTATTTTCTGACATGTAAATATATGTATGATAGATATTTAGAGATTATGTAGCCTAGATACCAAACATCAATTTCGCCGGGTCTTCGATGGCTTCTTTTACTTTTACTAGGAATGTGACCGCTTCCTTCCCATCAATGAGTCGGTGGTCGTAACTAAGTGCGAGATACATCATTGGACGTGCTACAATCTCGCCTTTAACCACCATAGCACGCTCAGTTATATTATGCAGTCCAAGTATAGCAGGTTGTGGATGATTTACTATTGGGGTGCTCAACATGGATCCGTAAATTCCGCCATTAGATATAGTAAAGACTCCTCCCTGAAGGTCGCTCATTTGGATTTTTCCTTCCCGTGCTGAATTGGCGTAGTTAAGAATATCATTTTCTATTTCAGCAAAACCTTTTTGGTCGCAATTTCTAAGTACTGGTACCATGAGACCTTTCTCAGTGCCCACCGCTACACCTATATCGAAGTAGTGTTGAGTGACGACTTCATTTCCTTCGATCCGCGCATTAACTTGGGGTACTGCTTGTAGCGCGTGCGTAACAGCTTTCGTGAAGAAAGACATGAAGCCTAGTTTGATACCATGGCGCTCGGTAAATTTTTCTTGGTGCTGTTTGCGCAGTCCTATAACTGCGCTCATATCCACTTCATTAAAAGTAGTAAGCATAGCGGCTTCTTGTGTCGCTGCGACCAAGCGCTCAGCAATCTTCTTGCGAAGTGGTGACATCTTTTTTCGAGTTTCGTGGCGCTCAGGAGTAGGTACAGTCGATAAAGATACATCAGTAACAGAGATAGTTTTAACCTGTTCTATATTTTGTTTTAGTTGCTGTGTAGGTGCTTCCAGGATATCACTCTTTGTTATTCGGCCATCTTTTCCGCTGCCGTCGATGCTACTTAGGTCCGCTCTAGTTTCCTCGGCTGCTTTTCGGGCGGCAGGAGAGAGCGTTTGAGAGTGATTTAATTGTGTAGGTTCCGGTAATTGGGTTTCGGAAATAGATGTAGGTTCAGGATCTATTTCTGCCTCGGCTGTAGAGCTATCACTAGTAGGCGCCTGCTTTTCGCTGATATCCTCACTTGCAGGCGCAGCCGAGACACTCTCGTCAATTACAGCGACCACTTGGCCGATATCTACCTCTTCTTCGGCCGGAACTTTTATTGAAATGACACCTGCGACCTCGGCACTAGCCTCAGAGGTAATTTTGTCTGTCTCAAGTTCGTAGAGGACTTGCTCTTTTTCGACATAGTCGCCGTCTTTAATGTGCCAAGCAGCTAGTATTCCGGAGCTGATTGATTCGCCCATAGCGGGAATTATTACTTCTGTTGCCATAATTTAAACGAGTTTGGGCATGTAGTCATTACTGAGCCGGGTTGGCTGTGAAAGCAGATTCAATTAATTTCTTTTGCTCGTATTTATGTACAGCTAGCGACCCGACGGCGGGACTAGCGGAACCTTTGCGGCCGACATAGATAGGTGATTTGCCGGTCGTTTCTAGAATACGTGGTGCGATGAAGCTCCAGGCACCCATATTTTTAGGTTCTTCTTGGCACCAAACTATAGATTTAGCCTGCGGGTAGTTAGCAAAGATTTGCTTCAAAAGATCTCGGTGCAGAGGGTAGAGTTGTTCTACGCGAACTATGGCAGAATCTTTAATAGATTTCTCTTCACGATATGCACTTAGGTCGTAGTAAATTTTACCCGAGCACAATATGATACGCTTAGTATCATTCTTTTGTGTATTTTCATCATCAAGGATCGACCAGAATTCATTCTCACAAAAATCTTCAATTTTGGAGATACAGTTTTTGTGGCGGAGTAGACTCTTTGGCGCCATAATGATGAGTGGTTTTTTAAACTCACGCTTCATCTGGCGACGCATCAGATGAAAGTATTGTGCAGGAGTAGTTACATTACAAACCTGTATGTTATTCTCGGCGCAGCCCTGAAGAAAGCGCTCAAGTCTGGCGGAGGAATGTTCGGGGCCTTGACCTTCGTATCCGTGTGGAAGGAGCATTACAAGGCCACTTAGTCTTCCCCATTTGGATTCACTGCTTGTAATAAATTGATCTATGATAACTTGAGCTCCATTAACAAAGTCGCCGAACTGTGCTTCCCAAATGCAGAGCATTTGGGGGTAGTCTAGAGAATAGCCGTAGTCAAAACCCAAGACCGCTGCTTCAGATAGTAAAGAGTTATGTACGCAAAACTGCGCTTGATCCTCCCTTATATCCAGCAAAGGAACATATTTCTCTCTAGTTTCCACGTCGTATAGGACTGAGTGGCGGTGGCTGAATGTCCCACGTTCACAATCCTGACCGCTGAGGCGAACAGGCGTTCCGTCGAGTAATAAACTGCCAAAAGCAAGCGCCTCACCCATGCCCCAGTCGACCCCATTATTCTCTTCAAAAGACTTCAGTTTAGTAGCGAGTTGCCGAACTATTTTTTTGTTAGCATTAAAGCCTTCCGGTATGTGCGTTAGCTGTTTTGCTATAAGCGTTAAGTCTTCCTTTGAGACTTTAGTCTCAAAGTTTTTAAAACTATACGATGGTTGGGTCCTGGCACTCGACCCTTCGAATGGATCGGACTTGTTACTTTCTTTTACGCTTTCAAAAGCTGTATCTAGTTTTTGCGAGTATTCAGTCTTAATCGTTTTGACCTCGGCTGCAGTCAAATCGCCTGCAGCAATAAGGCGTTTCCCTAGCTCATGGCCGATTAATGGCATCTCTGAAATTGTCTTATAAAGTATAGGCTGTGTGAAGGCTGGCTCGTCGGACTCATTATGTCCATGTTTGCGCCAACAATACATATCGATCACTACGTCACAGCCGAAGGTTTGTCGGTAATCGAAAGCAGCTTCGGTAACAGCAATTACTGCAAGTGGGTCGTTGCCATTGACGTGAAAAATTGGTGCTTCGACTATTTTAGCTACATCGGTACAGTAACGACTAGAACGAGCATCGGACGGATCGGTCGTGAAGCCTATCTGATTATTAATGACCAGATGGATTGTGCCACCTGTGCGGTAGCCCTTTAATTGAGAAAAGTTGATTACTTCAGCTACAATCCCTTGGCCTGCAATAGCGGCATCGCCGTGGATGAGTAGGGGGAGGACGCGTTTTCGATCGAGGTCACCACGTATGCGTTGCCGCGCACGCGCTTTACCTTCTACGACTGGATTCACTGCTTCTAGGTGACTGGGATTGGCAGCCAATCGAAGTTCTACTTCGTGACCATCACTGGTAGTGCGCTTGGTCTCGAAGCCAAGGTGGTACTTTACATCGCCGTCTCCATGGATCGTATCTGGCACGTAGTTTTCTGAAAACTCGCGAAAAATATATTCAAGAGACTTTCCTAGGAAATTAGCCAAGACATTGAGTCGTCCTCTGTGTGCCATGCCTATGACAATTTCGTCTACTGAGTTTTTACCGCAGCGTTCAAATATACTTTCTAGGCAAGCTATCAAAGTTTCGCCGCCTTCTAGGGAGAAACGTTTCTGTCCTACATAACGATTCTGGAGGAAATTTTCAAAATCCTCCGCTTGTGTAATTGTTCTCAGGATACGCCATTTTTCATCTTTTGTGAAGCGCGGAATAAAGCACTCTGGTTCAATACGGGCCTGTATCCAGCGGCGTTTGGGCGTCTCTTGTATATGTATATACTCTACGCCTACAGTATCGCAATAGGTCTTCTCTAAGCGTTCAATTAGCTCGCCCAGAGTCATATCTTTTCCACCAAGATAATTACCTGTATGAAATACACGCTCTAGATCTGATTGGTCGAAGCCGAGTCGCTCTAAAGTAAGCCGTGGATTAAACGGCTTCTCCTTCGTTAGGGGATTAAAGTCTGCAATTGTGTGACCAATCGACCGGTAGGCGTAGATTAGACCTATAGCTCTTGATTGTTTAGACGCGTCGCTATCGAGATTATTACTATCGACACTATTTAATTCAGGAAGCCCCGCGACAGTATCTTGGCCGATTTCAAATCCTTCGAAAAATGCCCGCCATTCCGGACTTAGTATCTCGGGATTACTACGCCAATGCTCGTAATTTTGATCGATCAAGTCGGCATTCCAACGGCTTGTAATATTTGAATGCTTTGTGGACATAAATAGGTTTAGAATTTAATAAACCGTTATCATGTACCTATAAGTAATACAAATCTTAAAGCAGATTATTCCATACTATTCGATTTGCTAATACCATGGAGGTAAAAATTCTGTAAATTGAATAGCCATTAGCTTGACATCAAGCCTTTATTTGGAGCGTTAGCCAGTATCAATTAAGTTTTAGGCGCCCATCTGTTTGGCAATAATTGATCGAAATTCCCCCCGAGTAGACGGACGATTTGTTCGTTGCGTAGTCCTGATTCTTCGCGAATAGAATCAATAAAAGGTGTCATTTTGGGAATCTTTCCTTTTCTGGGATAGAGCATAAGAGGGTAGTCGGATCCGAAGAGTATTTTATGAGGACCAACGATCTCAAGCATCTGCTTAAAGATACTGATATCATAAAGTAAAGGACTAGCTGCAGAGTCGTAATAGACATTTTGCAAAATCTCACGCATTTGGGGATTCTTTTCTAAATGAGCAATTTGCCCTCCCCAATGGGCTAAAATCATTTTTAATTGAGGCTCTTGCTGAGCTATTTTTATGAATGTTTGTAGCGGTGTTTGAACAGCATTAGGTGGCATGCGTATTGATTCATCGGTAACGTGAAAATTGATCGGCCAATTTGATTCTGCACACCACTTTGCCATGGTTTTCCAATGCGTGGGCGATTTTTCGTAACCCTGTACGCCGATGTGTAGTTCACCTACACCAACAAAGCCCAATGTTTTCGCAGTTTCTAGTTGGTCAATTACATTGGCATTTGGATAGATTGCGGCAAAAGCGTTAAAGCGGCCGGGTGCGTGACTAATCCAATTGGCCATTACTTGATTATGCCAGCGGCAAGTAGATTCTTTCGTCCAGTACCACCCTAATAAGACAGCTTCGTCGACCTCTGCAGCGTCCATTGCTGCTAACATTTGAGCTGGATCATTCCAGCCTTGGATGCTCTTCCTTTCTTTTGGGGCTACCAGTTCTGCCCAATATTGTTCCCCTCGCTCATTCGCCCAGGCATGCGGGTTAAATGCGACTTCATCGGGATAGGCATGCGTGTGGCAATCTATAATCTTTGGCTTGGGCATAAATTGTATAATATTATTTGAAGTGTATTGAAGTATAGCTGCAATACACATATATTTTTTAGGTATAAAATTTATAAAAAGCCAAGCTGAAGACCTATTAGATGCCCGAACTAGCTGAAGTTGAGTATTACCGAAAACAGTGGCTACCTGCTTTGAACCAAACTGTCACTAGCGTTCATCTTAATTCAGATAAACGAGTATTTAGGGGCCTAGATTGTGCAGCGCTTAAACAAAACTTAGTTCAGGAAAAATTCATAGAGTCTCTAGTGCATGGGAAGCAGTTATGTTTGCGTTTTGGGCAGAGCCATTGGCTTGGTGTGCATCTGGGTATGACAGGAAAGATGCAAGTGTTACAAGCAGGTGAGAAACCAGCTAAACACGATCACTTGATACTAAGAATGGATAGTAAGCTATCACTAGTCTTTTCCGATGCGCGTATGTTTGGTCGTATCTTGTACTCCAATCACGACCAAGAGCCTGACTGGTGGGCTCATCGTCCGCCTGAAATTTTATCTCCTGAATATAGCTTTGACCGTGTTGATACATATCTTAATAGGCGTACGAAGTCTCCGATCAAAGCGGTTCTTTTGGTACAGGAATTCTTTCCTGGAGTCGGTAATTGGATGGCCGACGAGATTCTGTGGAGAAGCCGTATCCTGCCATCTAGAAAATGCGGTAGAATTACTATGCGCGAGCGAAAGGAACTCTACACACGAATCCGCGAAGTTTCTGAAGATGCTATCCGTGTGATCGGTGCAGACTGGGGTAGGCCCCCTGAAAATTGGCTCTTCAACCATAGGTGGAAGGCTGGTGGTAGCTGCCCACAGACCGGTAAACTTCTTAGTAGGGCAAAAGTTGGAGGGCGCACTAGTTGTTGGTCCCCTAGTTGGCAAAGATAAATAAAAAATCCTTTATTTTATGTTCGCACAGCCCTTCAATTTTCCAGCAATATCAGCTACTTGAAAAATGTACCTATAAATAATACTAATCTATACCTCGTCGGTTTTATGGGGGTGGGTAAGTCGTCTATAGGTCGCCGTGTTGCTCGCGAATTAGGGTACAAGTTTATCGACTCGGATCATCAAATAGAAAAAGAGCAAGGCTCTCGAATTTCCGAAATATTTTCTACTTATGGCGAGGCTCATTTCCGTAAGCTAGAGCGTCAATTCATAGATAATGGTCATCCAGATTCCGGTTGCGTTATCTCCTGTGGTGGTGGACTGGTCATACAAGAAGGCATGAAGGAATTACTAAAGGCCAAGGGGGTTGTTATTTGTCTTTTTGCTTCCTTGGAAAGTATTATCGAACGTACAAATCGTAATAAAAATCGTCCTCTACTTGACGTGGAAGATCCCGAAGCTGAAATTCGATTACTCTTAAAGGAACGCGAACCTATTTACATGTCTTGTGGAGCTGCCATTAGCACTGATCAGCGTAGCTTATCTGATGTAACGCGCCACTTGGTACGCACCTACAAGAGCAATGCTAGGGCGCATAATTCTTAAGTAATTAGCGCTGAGTTCTTGCGCCCTGCTAACAATTACTTTTCTCCCTCATCGGGCACATCTTTTACAGGTGATATATCGGTGTCAGTTTCAGCTTCGGCCTCTACCTGAACAGCCTCAGTATTGGTAGCATCGTTATTGCTACCATCGTTATTGCTATCCTCTGTAATAGCAGTTGCTACGAGCTCTGAATTAATTATCTCAGGCTCTGTGTCACTTGGGGTCGTAGTCTGAGATTTAGAAACTTCTTTTTCAGCCGTTTCCTTTGTCATTGGAACCTTCGGTTTTGGAAGTGGCATTGGAGGGGGAGCAAACAGGCGCCCGTCACCGTATTCGGTGACGTATCCCTCGGTGATCAACCAGCGAAGATCTAGCATCAATTGGCGAAGCTTAAGCTCCTCTTCTTTGCTTAAAATGCTCTTGGGTGTCGCCTCGGTTGAAGCTTGTGCGTCTTCGGTTATTTTAGGGGAATCTTCTTTAGGAGTGGCGACTTCTGTTGGATTTTCGTCTGCCGCCAAACTACTAACCTCCGAATTGGCTTCGGAATCGACCTTGGCTTGAGACTTAGCTTTTGCGGCAGCCTCGACTTCCGCTTCGGTCATTTTAAGTTTTTCAGGATTCTGTTTCTCTGTATCTACACCAATATATTCTTTGGGTAGTTTTGAGGCAGGTAAATCTGGATGTTTTTCAATGAAATCGATTAGGTCACGTATCGAATCAGTAAACACGCTTGTACTGTCGCGAAATTTTCTTTTTACCGCGCAGACGAATGATACGCCCTTTGTTCCTTTTTTATAAACGGCAAATTTCTGGCGACGCAGACGACCACGAATATTATTGGCTGAGTCTAGTGGAAAGTGCTTTTGCTGTTCGACGTAGGCTTCTACTGAGCGCCGTATGTTGCCCTGCGGCAGACGTTCTATATCACGCCCTGCAAAACGAATACTTTCATCTGAACCGACGACCTTATCCTTATGATTATTTAAGAGATATTCACGGGCACTTCCGAGTGTTTCAAAAGATACTTTTTCGATTTCTTGCGAATCCTTTACAGTATAGCGAGTAGCTTTCTTCATTGATTCGAGCCATGCATCAATTTGCTCTTGTTCTTTTACGCTTTCAATCTTGGAGCTGAATCGTTCGAAGGACATACCGTTAATACGTGTGGTGAAGTGACGCTGTAGAAATTCTTGATAACGATGATAATTAGGTGGTCCCAATAGCTCGCCGGTTATGGTACAACGGTTGACCATAAGAAAGCTGCCCTTGGGCGGATCGATTTCGATCTCTTCAGTATCAAAGAATAAATCGATGTGATGCTTGATCACATAACTGACTGCTTCTTCTTCGGTCTCAAAGGGCAAATGTCCAGGCACAGAGTAGTAGAGATTAGTTTTTTCTCCACCTTTTGAATCTTTAGGCGAAACCACTACAATGTAGCGCTCGGGTTTTTCAAGAAGCAGCTGTGCTAAATCAAAAAGTTGATAGGTACGTGCACTGGATCGTAGGCGCTTTATAAGCGCATCAAAAGCTTCATCTTGGGGGTAGAGGTCGACTCCAACCGTAGGGTTGAAAGTAATTGGTACAGATTTCTTTGGTAGTCTTTCGCGGTTGCCGGAATAGTTTCCTCTGCGGTCGGATTTCTTATCTGTCAGACCAGGCCCGCCTCTTTTTTCGGTACGACGATCTCTTGGATGCTTGCCGCTAGTGTGTCTAGATTTACGATCGTTATTCTGTGCCTTTGATCGGGATGGCTTAGCGTTCTTATCGGCCCAGTTAGGTCCGAAGTCTAAGCCGGAAAGTCCATCTAAATTGAGGGGCTCTTTAGTCGCCTCAGTTTCATTGCCTACTTCTTTGTCTGTCATGTTTGTCTTGGATAAACGAGGCCAAATATATCTGCCCTCGTGCACTATTATGCTATCTTTATGTCAGTAGAAGATAGAAAAGCAAGATACAACAATAGCTTTGTTTTTATAAGACTTTCACATTTTTAATAATTTATTGTTGTACTCGAAAAAAAGCTACCTATCAACGTGATCCTTTGATATATTAATATCTTACCGGTCGAGTGGTGGAATTGGCAGACACGCATGATTAAGGGTCATGTGCCGCAAGGCGTGAGGGTTCAAGTCCCTCCTCGACCACCACTTTTTGAGATTTAATAACTGGTATTTTTAGTATCTTACTAGCGTCTACTAACAGCAAAACCAAGTCCAACTGCTCCAAATATCAGAGCATAGGTTGATGGTTCTGGGACAAGAGTACTAATAGTGACAATATCGCTATCAATAAGGGTAGTAGATCCTTCGCCATTGTTATCTATAAACCAAATACTAGCAGCCAATGATGAACCACCATTAACAAATCCGTCATTAGGGAAAGCTTCGAAGTCAATTAATAGTTCTTTGCCATCTTGCATGTAAAAGTTTATATCAGCTGCATGATACATTGAATTATCGAACATAATAGTATAATCTTGATTTATAAAAATATGACCAGGAACAAAGACTGGCCCTCCATATGTAGGACTAAATGATACATTAGAATTATCATTTCTAGTATCAAAATTGCTTAAATCTAAATTGTTAAATGTAGGGATGTTTAAATTAGCAGTTAATTCATCTATAAGATTCATCGAAACATAATCTTGTGATCCTGGGAACGACCAATCTTCTTCGTATCCTGGGAATGAGAGAAAATTATATAAATGAGAATCAAATGAATCATAATTTTGTGATCCGATAGAACCAGTTGCATAGTTATTTAAGTTTTGTTCAGTTTCAAAAACTTCAATCTGCGTTCTTGATACTGTAGATTGTGCAAGTACGGATTCATCTAAATCGATAAAAATTGTACCTAGATCTTCAAAGTCAAAATTGATAGATAAAGCATTTAAGCTTGTTGAAAAAAGTATAAATAATAAGAGAAAAATTTTCATACTACTTTTGTAAATATATTCAGATTCAAATAAAGAAAAAATGCGACCCCTAAGCAAATCTAGAAGAATAGGGGATTGGATTTTAGTGAAACGGGTGGGGGTGATACTATGATTAAGTATCTTTACTAATCCGCCATCTTGAAGCGGAAGAATTTGGTATCTGTATCTCCATCCACAGGAATCTGCAAATTTGTAGTACCTCCACTCGTCCAGATTTCTAGGTCAGAGATTTGCT
>CAJWHF010000004.1 GCA_913041275.1 uncultured Opitutia bacterium | reverse complement strand
CATAGCTCCATCTCTGAGTGGATTTTCAGTAGCATATCCCATCGGAATCCAATACCGCCCATAAAATAATTTTATATGATTTAATGCTTTATTATAGGCATTATTAGAAGTCTTTCGGTATTCATTAAGATATGCCTGCCAGTCCATACTTGTAAGAGAACTAAAGATTTTATTTGGACCAAAGAACTCAAGTACCGCTGCACTGTAACGATTATAATCACGTAGCGTTACACTAGCCTTATCTTTGTAATCAGGATTCTCCCTAAGCGCCTCAATTGCTTGCTCAAGAGTCGTTGTATACCCTTTAGGTGGCAGCGTACCAACAAAGCGTTTAACTGCATCTACTAGAGCTTCAGGTGCATCTATGCCTTTCTGACGAAGTAAAGCATAGGCTCTCTCAGAGGCTTTTAATAAGTCTGTATTCTGAAATAGCTTAGCCGTATCGACTCCAAGCCTTGCTTCTTTTTCACTGAAGTCTCGCTGAAAAGCTTTGGCTTCATTTAGTGTGGAAAAGTACTTGTCAATCAAACCGCCAAACCTATACCTGTACGGCTTAGCTTTGTTCCTTGTAGATTCCTTCTTAATTTTTCCCAATAACTTTACGCGTATTTGCTTTAACATGCAAAATACAGTATATAGTTGGGAATATTTTGGGAAGACATTTTTATGACAGTAAACTAAATATTCATTTAAAATACTGTGCTACATAAGTTTATGAACAATTCAGGCGCGGTCGCCAAGTGGTAAGGCCGAGGACTGCAAATCCTCTATCGTCGGTTCGATTCCGACCCGCGCCTCCATATTTTAATTATTAGGCCTTTGGTCTACTCACTCATATTTTCGCAGAATCATTGCTGCAGCCTGATTCTTAAAAGCAATCGCTACATCCAAAGCACTACGTCCAGCTTTGTCGGCAAGATTAGGGTCTACCCCATGGGTAAGAATAAGAAGCACCATGTCGGAACTTGCAGAAACCGCGGCCTCGTGTAGAGGCGTGCCACCCTGCCTTGATAGGGTTTTTACATCTGCGCCTCCAGCGATAAGTAATTGTGCAATTGTAATGCGGTCTTTAGCTGCTGCAATGTGGAGCGGAGTCCAACCCAATTTGTTCAACTTATTCGGTGACGCTCCAGCGACGAGCAAAGCCTTAACAACTTCTGGTAATCCTCGCTCAACACAAAGATGCAGCGGGGTGCATAAACTACCGTCTACCTTATCAACATTTGCTCCTTCTTCGATTAAGGCGAGCGCGATCTTATCGTTTTTCCTCAAGATAGACTGATGCAAGGGGCTTAGCACTGGATGGTCTCCCTGATTAAGGCAGTTCGGATCTAGCTTAATCTGCAAGAGTACACCAGAGAGATCACCGTGAGCAATGACCCTATCGATACTCTCGAAATTTTCTGTCTTAGAAAAGGTCGTAGACACCAAAAAGACCAGGGCAAATATTTGGATGCCTAACATCTCAATGTATAGAGCCTTCTTTAATGTGCTTCGCCGATTACTTTTGGTCGGTAGCCACCTCTTGATTTAAAAAATAAAAATAGAGCTATATAACTAAGTAACATAACTGCTGGGAAAATCGCTATTCTCGCTAAAGAAGATTGAGTAGCCTGCTCTTGAATCTTGGTAGCCTGCTTGCTCTGCGAATCTGGCAAAGTATTAATCTTAGATTGACTGACCGCTGTGTACTCGGCCATGGAGTACCCTCCTAGCTGAAAATCCCTAGCCTCGACAATGGACTCATGAACATCGGGCATTTGGTCGGCAATAGCTACATTAGCAGAACTTTCCTGGAAGTATCCAATTATCGGGCTACCAATAATCCCAACACAGAGCATGCCAATACCCGCGATAGCATTCAGAGTCAGCGCCCCACCCCTAGGAGTCTGCTCAGAGACAATACCGAGCATAGTTGGCCAGAAGTAGCTTTTTGCTACACCATATATAGTTGCTGCAGTGAAAATGAAGATCAAGCCATGAGCAAACGATAAAAGATAAAGACCAATAATAGCGACCGCCGAGCAGGCCATGAGCAAGCCAAGTGGAGTCATTTTCTGTATCACAGGACCCGCATTAAAACGCAAAACCATCATGATGGCGGAGGTATAAATTAGTACAAGTGTTGGGCTCCAACCCATTTCCTTTAATGGAGCTGCCATAAGCCCGGAAATAGCACCGTCTGTTCCTAACTCGGTAATAGCCACTGGCATCATTATGGCAACTAGACAAATAAGAAGGGGGTCTCCCAGCTTACGGCAATAAGCGCCAAAGCTACCTACACTTATTAATATAAGCGCCCAAGTAAGCCAGCCCGGCCAATTTGGTATTACTTGCCCCAACTGGAAAAATATTAAGGTAAAAGCAACCAATGCACCGACGATGCCTAATTCACCTAACATATCTCGATAACTTGAACCAGCAGCCACGCGTTCGTTGACGGGGAACTTAGCTTTAAGTAGTATAAATAAGTAAAGTAACGCTGGCGCAAACATGAAGGCTATTAAGACACGCCAATCTGCTTGAATGGCGTTACCAAGTACGATGAAAAGAATACCGCCACATACTAAACCTGCTGGCCATCCAGCATGAAGAATATTCAGCCACTTAGATTTTTCATCTTTAAAAAGAGTTGCTACCACGGGGTTGATAAATGCCTCCACTGTCCCATTGCCCAGACCCAGAATAACTGAACCCCAGTAAAGATAGAGCCATGCGCTACTACGAGCAACTTCAAGAGTCTCGGGCGTCGCCGCATCCACAGTCCCGTATGCCATGAGAGCTAGCGCCCCAAAAATCGTGTAGCAAACAAAACTAAATAACATCGCAAACTTGTACCCTACCCGGTCTATAAAGAGACTAAATAGGATAATACTAATTGCGAACGGCCAGATGCCTGCCCCGAAGAGCACGCCAGATTGGACCTTATCTAAGCCGAACTCATTGGCCCAGATACCGCTATTAATTAAATCAGCCCGCATAATGAAGGCCATCGAGGTAGTTATCAGGGCTATGAAGCAGCCCCAGAAAACCATTTTTTCGTTTTTATTGTGTTCCAAAGTAGCAGTGGGTTAGGTTTTTAGTAGTTTATAGTAAAAAAGATTAAATATTAATAGTAATTGCTAATTACAATATGAGATTTGTATAAACTAAATAAGATTTATTCCATCATTAATTCCTACGATCACAATAATCATGGCACAGCAAGATTCCTCCCCTTTCTCCGACATTGGCTTGACCTTAGGCATGCTATTACTGCGCATTTGGCTCTCAATCCGAGCAATACAAACTGGACTAGAAAAATTCGCGGGAAGTGCAGCGGGCACTAAATCAGTCACAATCGACGGTGCGCCTAATGACTATGGCCTAACGGAGGCCACTAGCTCCAAAGTATACGCTATCTCTAATTACCAAGGAGTTCCAGGACCGCTCTATGAAAAGTTTTCTAATGAACCGCTTATTCCTTCTTGGAGCTTGGACATCTATAACGTGGTCCTCGGACCATCACTGCTACTGCTAGGATTTACTTTATTGCTAGGAATCTGTACCCGCGCCTCTTTATTTGCTATGGGCTTGCTCTACACGAGCCTTACTTTCGGCCTTATATTAATAAAACAGGATGCTGGAGTTGCCTGGCTTGGCATACATATTATTATGATTGTAATAGCTCTTGTACTCGCGAAATACAACCGCTTGGTAATTACTAATAAATTTTAAATCTCTCTTTTACTTAACCCAGCAGATTATTTAGTATGCAGCAAATACTTCCGACTTTAACCCGCCGCGACTTCCTAGCTAAATCGGCAGTCGGTGCTGGCCTAGCAGTCGGCAGTCCATCCATACTTAAGGCAAAGGACTCGTCTCAAGAGATCCGCGTCGGTTTCATTGGCTGTGGTAAACAGCACGAAGTCTTATTTAACGCTATGGTGAATCTGCCTGGTATACGCTATGTCGCCGCATGCGACATTATGCGCGAGCGCTTAAAGGGAACAGTCGGACGGGTGCGCTCCCGCTTCGGCTACATGCCAAACCACTATTCTGATGCTGGTGAGATGCTGGAAAAAGAAGCGAAAAATATGGATGCTGTCTTTATATCTACTCCAGATTTCTGGCATGCACCTCACACCGTCATGGCACTAGAAGCTGGTTGTCACGTTTATTGTGAAAAAATGATGTCAGACACGATTGAGGGAGCCCGCACTATGGTCGCTGCCATGGATCGCACGGGTAAGCTCTGCCAGATTGGGCACCAGCGTCGCAGTAATCCTCGTTACAAGTATGCACTCAACGAACTCATCCAAAAAAATAAAATTCTGGGGCCCATTATTAACATCAATGGGCAGTGGAATCGCGCATTGGCTTCCTCACAAGACATCGTCTATGGAAAGCCAGACAATCTGCCTAATGCAGCTACATTAAGTAAATATGGGTTCGATGCAGGTGCTGAAAATAAGCTAAACGAGGAGGAACTACGTCACCGCTTTCTTAACTGGCGCTTCTACACATCGCTGTCTGGTGGCCCAATATCAGATCTTGGAGCACACCAGATTGATATATTTAATTGGTTTTTAGGGGTTCAGCCAAAATCAGTTATGGCATCAGGTGGACGAAGCTACTTCAAAGAACGTGAACATTTTGACAATGTAATGTGTGTCTTCGACTACGATACCCCTGAAGGAAACGCTAGGGCCTTTTATCAAGTGCTGACTACCACTAGCGCAGGCGGAGGATACTATGAAAGTTTCATGGGTACGCAGGGCACTTTAGAGATATCTGAGCGCGAAGCCTACACAAACATCTATAAGGAATCTGGTGCAGAAAATAGTGCGTTGTGGGAAAAACTCGTCGCACGTGGCTATTTAAAGAAAGATGCTGTAGGCAAGGCAGCTGGTGGTAGTGACGCGATAGCTGCCTACGAATCAGCTCCACCAGATAAATATGCCCTTCCGGGTGGATTTAGTAAACCACCCCACCAGCCCCATATTGAAAACTTTCTAGCGTCCATCCGTGATGAAGCTAAATTGACTTGTGACGCTCGACACGCTCTTGAATCTGAGGCACCTATTTACTGGGTCAATCCGGCTGCTAAAAGTCGCGAAACCATCCACTTCACCGAAGAACACTTACACGTATAAAACATGAAATATCTACTTACACTACTTACTTTAAGCGCGCTCCTTTTCACCGCTTGTGGTGACACTTCTACTAGCTCAGAATCCGAATCCGCGGAAGAATCTGCTCCAGCCGCCAATGCCATTGAGCCTTCTACCGGCACGTTTCGCCTAACAACTCAAATCCCTTCAGAATTAATTGAGGGCACTCCGCAACCAATCAAAGTGCCCAATTTAGAACCAGAACCCAAGTCAGTACCGGTGCTAATGGTCCCAGAAGGCACTGTATTACTGTCTGCTGGAAAAAATGTCACCGGCAGTGACGATTTTCCCATAATCGGTGAACTAGATTACATTACCGACGGCGACAAAGAAGCTGGCGAGGGCTACTTCGTAGAATTGATGGACGGTCCTCAATGGGTTCAAATTGATCTAGATAAGCCATTCGAACTGAATGCCATCTGGATCTGGCACTACCACTCTCAGAAGCGTGCCTACCACGATGTCATCGTACAGGTCTCTAACGATCCCAGTTTCGAAACTGGTGTCCGCACACTTTTTAATAACGACTACGACAATTCTGCAGAACAAGGCAAAGGGTCCAACAAGCCTTACGTTGAATCTCGTTTTGGAAAATTAATCGATGCTAAAGGTGTAACTGCCCAATACCTTCGCCTTTGGAGTAGCGGAAACACAGCAAACGACATGAATCACTATATCGAAGTAGAAGTATATGGTCACGACTTGATCGGATTATAAGCACCCGCTTCTAATCTGCGGCGAATCCGCAGTAATCCAATAAGCATAAGCCATCCATCACGCACTACGTTTATTTTTCCTTTAGCTTTCTCTTCCCATTGTACAGGGCACTTCATCAATGGAACTTGGTACATTTTTAATAGTACCAAAAGCTCGACATCAAAGACAAAGCCGCGCTCCGTCAATTGTGGGGCAATTTTACGGTAAGTTCTGCCCGATACGACTTTAGCACCGCACTGCGTGTCCCCAAGCTTTAAACCAAGAATTAATCGAACTAAGAGTATAAAAAAATAGAAGCTGGAGCGGCGCTTGAATGCGCGATGCACAGATTTTTCTGAAGCAGAGCGAATAGCAATTGCACTAGCATCTTCCCCCTTTTTCGCAGCTAAATGTATGAGCTCGATAATTGATTTAGCGCAAACAGCTCCGTCTGCATCAACAAATGCCAGCCAATCTGCGTGTCGGTAGTTATTCCATGCATTATAAATAGCTCCCCCTTTAAAGCTGCGATCTTCCAGCCGAATAGTTTCGATATTGCATCCAATCGAGCGTACGTAATTAGCTGTTTGTTCATACTTTGATTGCTCTAAGGCGTTCGATCCATCATCAGCAATCACCCAAAGAATTGGTAAGTCAGAATTATGGATGGCTGCCCCGAGTTCAGGTGCAAAGCTAGCTAAACGCTTGCTATCATTCCAAACAGGCGTGACCAAAACAATACTCTGGCAAGGAGACATAAAAATATATTAAAAAAGACAAAATTAAAGCACAACTGCAAAGACGGTGCGTAATTCCTTCTAATTCTTTTTAAATCAATATGAGGCACACGTTTATTTGCATCGGATGGATCGCAGTAGCTTTTATTGCGCTCTACCTTCGTGTAAATAATTTGGGCGATAACCCTGTTCACTTTGACGAAGCAACAGGGGCAAGTATACTAGGACAGGCACTCAGTGGAGAATACCCAGGATTTGACCCAAAACATTTTCACGGTCCATGGCTACGCGAGAGCACAATACTAATAGCTAGGCTGCGCGGCGAAAATAACTGGAACTCACTTAGCGTAGAAACTTTACGTTTAGGTCCAGCAGTGGCAGGCTGCTTACTTTGCCTCACGCCACTACTATGGATTGGCACCATAAGACCTATGAGCGCACTCGCAGCCGGTGCACTTTTAGCTACGTCGCCCCTGGCAGTGTACTACAGTCGAATCTATATACATGAGAGCTGGCTTGCTCTCTTCGGTATGCTCAGCTGTGCCACTATCTACCGTTTTCTCAAAAATCCTAATCAGGGCATTTCAATATTTGCGGGCATAAGTATCGGTCTTATGTTCGCGACAAAAGAAACTTTCGTCGTCTACATATTAGCTTGGGCAATAGCCGGTTCTCTTTTCTTATTTTTTCACACTGCTGAAGGAGTACGTCCTCAATTTAGAGATTACCTAAAGCCATTCATTAGCATATGCTTTTGGTGTGTACTCATTTCGGCTATTTTCTACACCGACTACTTTCGTAATCCTACCGCTTACATTGAAGCATTTCGTACATTCTTTATTTACGAGACAACAGCTGGGCATACGAAACCCTTCACTTATTACTTCCACTTACTTCTATGGCCCAAGCAAGCATTGGGTCTGATATGGACAGAAGGTTTAGTAGCTATTTTAGCGTGTATCACTATACCTTTGTCGCTCAGAAATAAGCACCAAGTAGGACTTATTCGCTTTATAGCTGTCGCAGTAGTCGTACAATTTCTCATCTATAGTTTTATCAATTATAAAACCCCATGGCTTATGCTCCTAACATGGGCCCATGTATGTCTTTGGGCCGGAATGCTTTTTCAGACTTGGTCACATTTCTCGCGGATAAAGCAGTCACTGCTATCGATTCTATTTATAAGTTCGCTCGGATGGCAGGTTCAGCAAAGTTTTGAAGTCACAGGTAACATTTCTAACGATGCTCGAAATCCCTACGCATATGCGCCGAGTAGTAAAGACTTAACGAATTTGCCACAATGGTTAGAGAATCTCTCAGCTACAGCCCATATTCAACCTGCTGCTGTGGTAGGAAGTAGCTTCTGGCCACTACCTTGGTATTTAAGAACCATTGAGAATTTGACATACTGGTCCGATATTCACCCAGACTTTAGCAAATATGCTGTCGTCTTCGTCATGCCTGAACATACAGCAAAGGCAGATAAACTATTGCTAAAAAGCCACCAACGCTTGCCACGAGGATTAAGAGAGAATGTAGCAATAATGATGTATTTACGCTACGATATCTGGGATAAATGGACTAAAAAGGAGACATTATGAATCATACTCATATTTTCCAGCATGAGGCAATGAAGACTACTTACACGCTTCGCCTGATATCAAAAGATAGAGTAAAAGCCGAAAACGCAAAACAGCAATGTATTGAGCGAATCGATACTTTAGAAAGTAAACTCAGCCGACATCATGAAGGTAGTGACATTTGGCTGATTAACCATCTAAAGACTGATGAATCACTCTTTATAAGTGAGGATAGCTACGCCTGCTTGCGGCTAGCCCTGGAAGCTCACGAACTAACTGCTGGCTTGTTCGATAGTACACTTGGGCGTCAGATAGAGCATAGCAAAGTCTTGGCAAAAGATGATGCACCGCCCATAGAAGGCAGCCTAAGAATAGATCCGGATCGTCCCGCTGTGCATTGCCTAGAAGCGGGACGCGAAATAGACTTAGGTGGCATAGGCAAAGGCTATACCCTCGACGCTCTAAAGGACATTTGCTTAGATTGGGAAGTTGAAAGTGCTCTCCTCTCTTCAGGCGCTAGTACTCATCTAGCCTATGGGCAACACGCATGGCCTATCTCACTGCATTCTAGCCAATCCTCTAGAATCATCCAGTTGTTCAATATGGCACTTAGTGCATCAGGAAATGGGACGCTTGATAACAACCATATTATATCCCCCGACACAAACATGCCAAAAGCCCAACACGAGCGCATTTGGCTTACCACTAAGAGCGCTGCATTGGCTGACGCTTGGTCCACCGCAGCATTACTAATGAGTCGTAACGAGCTAGAAGAAATTAGCGGTGACCAAATCTGCGTTTATTTGGCCGAAGCCGAAGAGATTACCCAGATCTAAGTATAGGTCAGACTTTTTATTTAAACCCCAGGTCGTTCATTAATACTTCGAAGCCAGAGACAGTAGCATCCTTATTGGATAAATAACCGAAGCGCTGCATATATTTTAGCGCATTGTAGACTTCTTTTATCGTCCCTTTGTTCGCCTCCTGTGACACTTTAGAAGCTGCTTGGAATTCATACAAAAATACCTGCGCAAGGTCTTGTGCTTGCTCTAGTGAGCTATTGTCAGCCTCGTAATAAATGGACTCAAAAAGTAAAAGCATACGCTTAACCCCAGACTGCTCAAATGCCTCTAATCGTAATTTTTCTGCAATTTCTCTGCGTTTATTTAGAGCTGCATGAGTAGAAATTCGACCATCTAAACCACCTTCACACGAGCGAAGGCGAAGAGGACGACACCAGACGTTACGGAAACGAACAGGGTTTCCATGATCTTGAAAAGATATTGTTCCTACTTCTGGAAACTCTCGATTAAAAGGCTGTCGCTTGCGCCAGCTTCCCCCTCCTTCAAGTGGAGTCGAATCCTGTACGACTACGCCGTTTACTAAGACTGTCAGTTTTCCTGCATTTAGCACTTCTCCATGACTTACAATAGGACGGCGATAAATAATATCATAGATTTGCCATTGCCCCGGAGGGTGCAAGGCGTTGACAGCTGGAGGAGCAACACCATATAGCGCTCCTGCGGTTCCATCAGCATAAGTAGGATTATTATAATTATCTAAAATCTGCACCTCAACTCCTCCAGGTAAAAAGATACCGCTATTTCCGCGACCCTGCCCAGAGCCAGATAAGACGCCCTCGTGCGACCACTCTACATGCAACTGAAAATCTCCAAAGAGATCTGTAGTTTCAATAGATCCAGCGCCAGGAACAGCTAGCATATATCCATCCTTAACTACCCAATCCATCTTGCGCTGATCTAATTTGGTGGAATGTTGCCAATTATTCTGGAATGAAAATTCAGTCCCATCAAAAAGCACGAAGGCATCCGAGGGAGCATCTCCAATTTTTATCGCGGGAGTCACTTCTTTTGGCTGAGGACGATGCCTGTCATGTACAGCCCATGGATGATGGGAATCGGGCGGATCACCAAAGAAAGCCTTTTCTGCAAAAAGCAGTGAAAAGGAAGTGAAACCGTAAATTAAAGCATGTAATATTTTTTTTAGTAGAAAACTCATGTTGAGAGATTATTCCAATAAACGTGCCCTGCGATGCTGTTGCGGAAACTGTAAAGTAATTCCCGTACCTGCTTGTTTGCACGAGTCGATATTAATATGACCACCATGATCTCGCATAATACGCTCAACAATCATCATGCCTAGCCCATGGCCATCCTTTTTGGTCGTATAATAAGCCCGAAAGACTTTTGGCAAATCCTCCTCTGATATACCAGAACCAGTATCTATAAACTGTAGGTAAGCATAATCATCGTCACAGCGTGCTAGAACCCGTAGACTACCTCCAGGTTGCATAGCCTCCATAGCATTTTTTAACAAATTAAAAAAGACCTGCTTTATTTGGCCTCGGTCACCAAGAATCAGGGGTAACTCTTGATTAACCTCCACATTGACCTCAATTTTTCTGTCACTTAACTCCGCCTCCTGAACACGGAGCACTTCTTCGACTAACTCAACAAGATTGAGTTCATTTAACTCGGGCTTTTGAGGTCGCACCGCTTCAAGGAAATGGGAAATAATTCCGTCCAAACGCTTGACTTCACCTTGGCAGACTTGAAGCGAATCGCCTAGCTTATCACCGCCGAGCTCACTAGATATTTTTTTAAGTTTACGCTCTATCAGTTGAAGATGAATCGTCAGAGAATTTAAAGGATTACCCAACTCATGAGCCACGCCTGCAGCTAATTGCATAATAGAGGATATGCGCTCGCTCTCTAAGCGCTCTTCCATGGATAGGCGTTCTTGGGTAACATCGGTCAAAACAATGACATAACCCCCACTATCGTCTTGCCCTACTTGAGCGTCAATCGGCACCATATAGAGTCGAACAACACGATGTTCTGGATAGCTCAGTTCAACCTCGCGCGTAAGTAAAGGCGCCGAATTTTTCTTCCCAGATAATGCTTCCTTATTAATTGATTTAGCCAAATCAGGGACCATCTTCCAAAGACGTGTTACACCTATGTCATTTCCTTTAAGTCCAATCAGACTAAGTGCGGCTTCATTAGCATATTGCACTACCCCATCTAAATCGATCACCAATATCCCATCTTCGATCGTATTAAATACTGTCTCTTGAAGCTTTCTATCACGAGCTAAACGCTGAACTAAAATGCCAAGGTTTACCGAATCAAGATCTTCAATTCGGCCGAGGATTTTTTCCAGTCCAGTATTTTTCATGAATAAATTTTTAATTAATTAAAACAAAGCTAAGCAAGTAATCCAACGATATTTTTGTGCGGCAGTACTGATATAAATAAAAAATATTATATAGTCTGATTGTTATACCTTATCCAGCCTCATCATCACTCTACCCTATTTTAGTCTTTAGTTTTACAAGGAGTGATCAAATCTATCAGTTCCTTTGCGATACTTTTCTTCGTAGATGGACCTAAATTTATAGAACTTCCATCTGCAGCGATGAGAATGACCTCATTCGTGTCGGACGCGAAACCCGTTGAAATTTGAGCAACGTCGTTTGCGACTATCCAATCAAGATTCTTTGATTGGAGCTTTTTTTTAGCTGATCCAATTAAGTTATGGGTTTCAGCAGCAAAACCAACCACAGTTTGATGTACCTTCCGATCAGTCATGTTTTTCAAAATATCCTTTGTCCGTTCAAATTCAATAGTCAGCTCAGCACCATCTTTTTTCTGTTTCGCTGAATGTTGTACTTTTGGACGAAAATCGCTGACTGCAGCGGTCATAATCAACACGTCACAGGCGTCAAAGAGTGCATCCACTTGATGGAACATCTCATCAGCTGATATGATGGGATAAAGTATAGCGCCGTCAGGTTCTTCTAGAGCAACCGGTCCCGATACGAGATCGACATTCCAGCCCGCTTCGAGAGCAACTTCGGCAAGTGCGAAACCCATCTTGCCGGTCGAAGGATTACTAATAAAACGTACCGGATCGATATATTCACGAGTTGGCCCTGCGGTAATAAGACAGCGAATAGAGCTTGCATTCAACATAAGCGTGCAAAGTTTAAATGAATAAACTCCGAATCCGCAACCCAGCAAAACACATTTTGAAAAATTCTGAAATAATCGAAAAAACCTCTGTAAAGAAGGAAAACACCTTTCTAAATCTTGGTTTCAATCTTATCCTACCAATACTCTTTTTAAATAAGGGAAAACAATGGTTTGGCGAATATTTAGAACCATATTTCGATAACGTAGCAGTAGGTGTGCTAGTAGTCGCTATAGCCTTTCCAGTTGCATACTTTATATACGATTACCTTAAACGTTCCAAGTATAACATATTCTCAATTTTAGGACTCATTAGCGTCCTTTTAACAGGTGGTATTGGAATTTTAGAAATTCCTACTCAATGGCTTGCTGTTAAAGAAGCGGCTATTCCTCTTTTAATTGGTCTTGCCGTTCTCGTCTCGCTTAAAACCCCCTATCCATTAATACGTACCCTTTTGTATAATCCAGAGCTAATTGACGTGAAAAAGGTGCAATTAGCACTTATCGCCCACAACTCAGAGTCCGACTTCGATCGCCTGCTGCAACGTTCCACTTGGCTACTAGCTAGCTCTTTTCTACTCAGCGGGGTGTTAAACTACTTTCTTGCTCGATGGATCGTTGTAAGCCCGAGTGGTACGGATGCGTTTAACTCAGAAGTAAGCAAAATGATGGCTTGGAGTTGGCCGATAATCGCCATTCCAAGTATGGTTATTATGATGTATACATTAATGAAGCTATTGAGTGGTATCAAAAAAATGACCGGCTTAGAACTAGACGATGTGCTGCTTGGCGTAAGTAAAGAAAACGATTAATAGTAAACATTACTCGAGATTTTCAAGTTATCTCCCACTTGTAATGTAGCGAAGACAGCTTTTCGTACCCATCTTTAGTAACTAACACTACATCCTCAATACGGCAGGCTCCAATCTCAGGATAGTACAGGCCCGGCTCTATTGTGATGACTTGGCCAGCTTTAAGTTTTGGAGCACCCTTGGAAACGCGGGGAGCTTCATGAACTTCAAGTCCAAGACCATGACCAGTTGAGTGTATAAATCCTACAAAACAATTTTTTCTACGCTCGGTAACAAAGCCAGCATCATCAAACAGTTTTTGAGCAGCACCGTGCACAACACCCCCACTAACCCCTTCTTTAAGCTTTTCAATAGCGGCACGTTGAGCTCTTTGTACTGCTAGAACTAGCGCACGCTGCAATGGACTAGCTTTACCTTTAATGAAGGTACGTGATAAGTCGCCGTGATAGCCAGTTTTCTGATCTCGAGGGAAAACATCTATAATTATCAGCTCACCTGGACGTAATAAGCCGTGGCCTATTTCGTGCGGATCACAAGCCTGACGCCCACCCGCTACTATCGTATGGTTAGCAACTGCCCCTTTACTCAGACAAGTTTTATCAATAGCAGCACGCAGTCGTTCGGATGTCAGCGGTTTGCCTGCGTACATGATTCGATTCCCATCAATTGTAGATGCTCGTAGTATGGCTTCCGCAGACCGAATACCAGCAGCTGAAGCAGCATTGCCCTTACGAATAGCTGCTACCTCAACATCTGTTTTTTTAATACGCTCAGTAAAAAAAGCCCCCTCTATCATTTCCACACAGTAGCCTGCATCGCGAATCTTTGCGTAAAAAATAGCTGGAAAATTGGCAGGAATCTTGACGGTTTTAGCATCGTAGAACTGCGTAAAATAAAGCATTAACTCACCGGGCCCCACATCTCTGACTGGTATTTGAAGATATTTCGCTACCTTTGGGCGTACTGCTTCAAGGAGCATAACTTTATCAAAATTCGAATCCCTTAGCACCCGCCCATATTCTAACTGATTTACTACAGCATATTTTTTATTCCTGACAATGATTGCCAAGAATGAATCAGGCACAAAAACGCCGGAAAGATAGAGCATATCTGCCGAAGACTCAGAAGCAGCGTAAAGAAAGCTAACGCTCGAAGGTTTACTTTTCATTAGCTAATAATTATTAGAATAGAGCGCGCACATCAACTTTTTACTTTTTAAACAATATTATACGCTCTTGAGCCCAAAATTTATAATTTCTAGCATACTTGTGTTATTTCTTACACTTGCCATCAGCCTGAAGAAAGAAGACAGGCTTGCTCCTATAAATAGCCTAACCTATTTCCCTATATCCATAGGCGGGCACGAACTCCAACTTCAACTCGCACTTAGTCCTTCTGAGAAAAAAAAAGGCCTAATGCACCGCGACAGTTTAGCCAAAGATCATGGAATGCTCTTTCTTTTCGATTACCCAGACCAAGTAAGCTTCTGGATGCGGAACACTCGCATCCCTCTTGATATAGCTTATTTCGATGCAAGTGGCCGATTAAAGGAAGTACATCCACTTTATCCCTTTGACGAGACATCAGTAATGTCTAGATGCCGAGAGATTTTAATTGCCATAGAAACGAATCAAGAATGGTTTGCACAAAAAAGTATTAGAGCAGGAGCACTCATCGACATGGCAGCACTTAATGCAGCACTTAGCCGCCGTAATTATATTAGCCAGGCCATAGTTCCATAACTTTAGGCGCACATTTTGCAACAATGCACAAACCAAGCTCAGATCATTCCATCCATACACCTATCGATAAGGTAGAAAAAAATCATCTTCCGAAGAAATCTTTCCGAGTATCAGCAAAAAGACCTATCAGATGGCCTGAATACCTAGCGCTCATTTTTCTTACAATCTGTTGCCACGCGCCTGTTTTACAATCCGGATTACTCTGGACAGAGTATGATCAGGTCGAGCGCAGTTCCTTTCAATCCATAGAAACATGGACCGAAATCTGGACATCTAGCAAATACCTAAAAGACGATCCGATTACACTAAGCTCCTATTTTCTCGAGCAAGCCCTTCCCCTACCTACTCCGGTCATTCACCACTCAATCAATCTATTACTTCATATCTTTTCTGTAGTTATTCTATTTAAGATTCTCACTACCCTTAAACTACCAGCAGCTTTCTGCGCTTCACTTGTCTTTGCGCTTCATCCCTGCGCATTACAAACGATTTTTTGGTCGGGCTATCGCACGGAACTAGTTGCTCTTATACTGCTATTAATTGCGCTTTTTATCGGCATAATTAATAAAGGCGTCAAAGGCTTTATTGGACTAATGAGCGTCTGCTTGATAGCCTATTGGCTACATCCCGCAAATCTCTTCCTCCCTATAATTATAGGTTTTTGTATCTTCTATCAAAAAACCACATTTGAACTCAAAGACTATAACCGTCTACTGCCACTTATATTTTTGGCATTTTTCGTTGGAATATTTGTCCATAGCAAGGAAGCTGGAATACAATATTATTTCGGTGAACAGATCAATATTTCCGCCCATAATTTATTCTTTTTCCTAAAGCAGGCACTTCTTCCGACGATTTTAGCACTCTTTCACCCGATTCCAGAGTCAAATAATTTAAGATTCGGCGCTATTATTAATCTATTACCGTTTCTTTTTCTCGCTGTCTGTTATCTCATAGTTATTCCCAATTATAAAAAAATGTGGGCACGAGGCTTACTACTCGGACTAAGCAGTTACATACTCTTAAGCATATATAGTTTAGGTTCTTTAGGATCTTTTATTGATGGTACTCCAGCACAAGTAAGTTATAGTCAGTACATTGCTCTACCTGCAATTGTATGCACAGTTATATGCTCTCTTAGGGCAGTCGCACAAAAAATGAGAATTAGCGGGTCTATCATCTGGTGGTTTGGATTCGGCCTGCTTACTATTGTTCAATTTTCGTTTACTACTCTATATGCTAGAAGTCTTAGTAATCGTGCACAGATGTGGTATGATATATCTGAACAATGGCCAAACTCTTTGTTGCCAAAACTAGCCTTATTGCATACAACGCAGAATAGTGGTGCAGAGAGTGACTTACTTACTCAAAACCAATCAATCGATCTACTTGAAAACATTCTCCAACAGCAACCTAGCCTTATTTCAGAACGTAAACTCCTAGCACGTATTTACCGTAAATCGGGACAGAATACCAATGCCATACGCCATTATAAACATATCCTGCGCGAAACCGAACCAAACAATAAATTTTTGAGTGAAGCAGCTGATTTTTACGAATCACTCACACTTAATTGGGAGGCAGAAAAAGCTCGCCAACGCATCAAAAAGTAAAATTTTACAAAGGAATATTCACGCTAGTTACAAAACTACAACTCATTATTTTCCACTTTTCTTAGGTTTTTGAGTGACAAACCTATTAAAAGACATATATTATGCCGCATTTATTTAAGTAAATCTGTTTGAATCACTAAATCTCCAACAAAATTATAATTATGACAACACAAAGCACACCCGGTTTCGGGACATTAGCCCTCCATGCGGGACACACTCCCGACTCAGCAACTGGTTCAAGAGCCGTGCCTATTTATCAAACAACTAGCTTCATGTTTGATGATACAGCGCATGCTGCCCGTCTATTTGGGCTCGAAGAACTTGGAAATATCTACACACGTATCATGAATCCTACTACTGATGTGTTAGAAAAACGTGTTGCTGCACTAGAAGGTGGTGTAGGTGCACTTGCACATGCCAGCGGACAAGGTGCCATAAGCAGTGCCATCCTTAACATTGCGGGCAAAGGTGATAATATTGTCTCCGCATCGCAACTTTATGGCGGCACCTACACACTCTTTAAATATACTCTGCCGAAGCTTGGAATCGAAGTTCGATTCGCAGACGCGGATGATCCATCGACCTTCGAACCCCTAATCGATGAAAACACAAAAGCTATTTATGGTGATACCGTGGGAAACCCCAGCCTAAATGTTTTTCCATTTGCAGAGGTCTCTGCTATTGCAAAAGCTCACAAGCTCCCACTGGTAATCGATAGTACTTCCGCTTCACCTGCTGTTTGCCGCCCTATAGAGCACGGAGCCAATGTAGTAATACACAGTTTGACCAAATTCTTAGGCGGACACGGTAACAGTGTCGGTGGTATTGTTGTAGATGCTGGTAACTTCGACTGGGGTAGTGGTCGCTTCGATGGGTTTACACAGCCTGACCCAAGCTATCATGGCCTTGTTCATTGGGATGCTTTTAAAGCCTTTGAACCAGCTGGCGGTGCAAACATTGCATACATAATGAAAATGCGCCTACAGTGGTTGCGCGACATGGGTAACTGTGTTTCACCATTTAATTCTTTCCTTTTCATTCAAGGGATAGAAACACTGCATTTACGGATGCAACGTCACTGCCAAAACGCGATTAAAGTAGCAGAATTCTTACAAAATCATGAAGCAGTAAGCTGGGTTAATTTCCCTGGGCTTGAGGATAGCAAAAACCGCGCAGCTGCAGACCAGTATTTTGATAAAGACATGTACGGCGCTCTGATAGGCTTTGGCGTTAAAGGGGGTCTTGAAGGAGGAAGTAAGTTTATCGATGGGCTAAAACTCTTTAGCCATCTAGCAAATATTGGAGATGCTAAGTCTTTAGCTATCCACCCTGCTTCCACCACTCACTCACAACTAGACCCTGAACAGCAAGCTGCAGCAGGAGTAACGCCGGACTTCATCCGCCTATCAGTTGGCTTTGAAGACATCGAAGACATACTCGCTGATTTAGATCAGGCATTAAAAGCTTAATCGAATCGAATGCCCACTCGTCACTTCCTAAGCAGCTCGAGACCACTCGGGCTGCAAGTGGCGCAGTGGACAAGTTCGAGAGTATGTAGAGGTAGTCTTTTAATTACTCCAACTAGTGGTGCTGTTAGGCAAATTTGCCGGCATTTAGAAGCCGACAGTAAAGACCTGCCTAAATTTGCTCAGCCAATGCAGGCGCTTCTACCAGAGCGCGATAATGTGGCTACTCCGATAGAGCGTTCACTAGCTTGGGCAAAGGCAATCCAGCAGGCGACTCCTTCAGAATTAAAAGAGATTTTTTGGGAAAAAAGACCGGTAAGTACATCGGAACTAATTAAGTATGGTCGCAAATTTATTACCCTTTGCGATCAATTAGCAGAGGCAGGCTTAGATCCTAGAATACTAAAGTTAACTCACTTCACACAAGACTGCTATGATACGAACCGCTGGACAGCTATTGCTCGTCTTTATGAATGTTATGTCGATTCTCTAAAGCAGTGGAAACTATGCGACCCTAACACTCTGCGCTTAGGGCAGATTTCCAAGCCTGATAAACAGATCAAGGGCGTTATCATTGCATCGGTTCCTGACTTACCTAGAGCCTTTGAACTCTATGCTTGCGAACTAGAAAATAAAGGCACCCAGGTAGATATACTTATCTGGAATCCCGCTAACAAAGATAAAGAGCATTTCGACTCGTGGGGACGCCCTTTACCTAAGGTTTGGAAAGATGTGCCCATAGATATAGATGAGGCCCAGATTGTAGTTAGTAAGTCTGCCCGAGATGAGGCACGTGCAGCAGCTAAATTCACATTAGAAGCACCAACGAGCCTAGTTGTTGCTGATTCTAAAATATGCGGCTTAGTAGCAAGTGAAATAGCTGCAAAGGGTCAGGAGCCTTATCAACCAGAAGGCGAATCATTGACCAATTGTGAAGCATCTAAAATTGCCTTAAACTGGGATGATTTTAGGCGAAGTAAAGACCTGCGACGCTTACGGCACTTACTTGAGTTGCCAACTTTTTGCAAATTACTAGACGGCGAGAACCCTATTTCTCAAACAGACGCTCTAATCGCAATTGACCATCTCTTAGGAAAATCAATAGCTGATACATTGGACGTTGCTTGGCAAGCCTCACAAAAATCAACTAAGCAGCCTAGTTTAAACGAAGAGCGGACTAGATCAATGGTTCGCCGTTTACTAGGTCGTATTCAAAACCTTCTTCAGAAATCGACACTCGAATTAGTAGAACTAGCCTTTGCCAATTATAACGGACCATCTAGTCATTCTTCAAAACGTGTCATTTCAATAGGAAGACAGTTGGAGGGCTCGAACGCTTTGAAGAATTGGAAACAAAGCGGAAGCATACCTGCCCAATTATGGGCTGAAGCTATCTACAGCGAACGATCACAAGAGCCCCCTAAAGATGGATCTATTTCTTTAAATGGCTGGCTAGAAGCTCCTTGGCTATGTCAAGAGCGCATTATGCTCTGTGGGCTAGTAGACGGACGAATACCGCAGTCCGTTGATGGCGATACTTTTTTACCCGATTCAATACGTTCTAAACTTGGCCTAGGCGACAATTCCCAACGCCATGCTCGAGACGCCTACCTATTTAGTGCTCTTATCGCATTTTACCCAAAAGATCAGCTACGCCTATCTTACAGTAAATATGACAGCTCGGGAGATCCAAATAAGCCTTCTCGGTTACTACTGAGCACAAACTTAGACGAACTCCCTTCACGGGTAAAGTATCTCAGTCGCCCTAACGATACAATCAGCACCAGTCTTCGTCGCCAAACTAATTGGCGTTGGAAGCTACCGACTGAATTATCCATTCCCACGAAAATTAGTCCTACTTATTTTGAGTCGTACCTTAGATGTCCATTCCGTTTCTGTTTAGAAAAAGTCCTGCTTTGTGGAAGTGCCCCAAAAGCTTCACATGAGATGGATGCCGCGGCTTTCGGTAATCTAATCCATCATACTTTAGAAAAATTCGGACAGGAAATAATACCTATGGGCAAGGCTATGCTAGAGTTAGACGAACGAAGCATAAATAAGCGCGTACAAGGTCTACTGGTAAAAATTGCTCAAATACAATTTGGTCAAAACCCTGCGCCTGCTATACAAATACAGATTGCTAGTGCAGTGATCCGCCTTAATTCCTTCGCACGAGTACAAGCAAAGTGTTTCTCCGAAGGCTGGGTCATTTTAGATGTGGAGCGTAAGTTAGAAGTAACAGACGAAAATCCTCTGCATATAGGCCCACTTCGGCTATCTGGAACAGTAGACCGAATTGAGCAAAATATTGATTCAAAACAACTAAGAGTAATAGACTATAAAACCTTTAGTTCAGTCAAAAAGCCAGTTGAGACACACCTAGCTCCACAGTCGCAGAACTGGTTTTCTTTAGCGAAAGTCGAGAAAAGCAAAAGCCAAAAAATTGAAAATAAAACATGGAAGAACTTACAGCTACCGCTCTATCGTAAAATAGTAGAACATTGGTATCCAAGTGAATGCTCTATGCAAAAACCTGAACTAGCATATTTCATACTGCCATCCGATCCTAACGAAAGCGGTATTTATGGTTTCGGTGAACTTAGCGAAGAACTTTATTCTTCTGCGATAGCGTGCGCAGAAGCAGTGGCAAAAAATATAACAAAGAAAGTCTTTTGGCCGCCTAGGCCCTTTCTATCTAACTGGGATGATCCTGCTAAGCCTCTCTTCATTAATGGTCGGCCCGAAGATTGCATCGAAGAGGAATCAATTGAGAGACTGAAAGGAACTAAAAATTGAGTAATTTACAAAAGTTTAAGCATGAGATGCTACTAGCAAATGCTGGCAGCGGTAAAACTTATTCACTGACCACACGCATCATAAAACTTCTTTTATCTGGTGTTTCCGTAGATCAGATTGCCGCGCTGACTTTCACAAGAAAGTCAGCCGGTGAATTTTTAGATGAGTTGCTCCTGCGATTGGCAGAAGCAGCAATAATTCCTGATAAACTTCAAGAGCTAGCTAAGGCCACAGGTAAGGTAGATCTTAGTTGTGAGGAATGTAGCAAGATACTCCGTCATATTATTGACCACTTTGGTCGACTGGGCCTAAGCACGATTGATAGTTTTTTTACGCGTATTGCTCGTCAGTTTCCACTTGAGTCTGGTCTTCCGGAAGAATTCGCGATAGCCGACAACGCGCGCTTGGCTAGCGCAAGAGAGCGCGCACTAGCAAAAACTTTTAGTATAAGCTCTGATGGCGATGGGATAAAGGCTATGATTGAACAATGTCGAAAAATTAGCCTTAGAAACGGAGAGCGTGATATATTCGGGACATTGCTTAACCAAATCGACGCTCTACATCAGCGCTATTTAGAAACACCGGAAGTATGCACTTGGGGCGAAGCGAATACTATTTGGAAAAACAAAGCGACCCCATTTAAGAATGCCCCAGAAATCAGATCAGCCATAGAGCACTTTGAGCGTATAGCCAAAGACGAAAACCCTGAAATATCTGAGGAAGGGCTCACCTACTTAGATAGTAATCTGGATATCTTACGAGAAATCGAACCAGGTCAAACATGGAACAAGAGTGTAAAATTATTTGTCAAAAGTAAACTTGTTAACGAACCAAAAAACGGTCAGCTCCAGCTGACACGGAAGAAGACTGGATGGCTAGAATTAACTCCTACTCTTAGAGTCGCTCGCTCAGCTCTAGCCGATGCACTTTTTGCTGATGTACTCCAACAATCCTTAGAACGATCAGAGGGGCTCTATACATTTGTGCGTCGATACGAATCCGTGTACGCCGATCTAGTACGAAACACTGGCATAATCAGCTTCGCTGACATAACCGCACTACTTGCTAAAAGAGCAGCTGATAACGATGTTAAAGATGCACTGAATTGGCGAGCACAGGTCGCCTACCGAATTGATCAATATTTTGATCATTGGTTACTCGATGAGTTTCAGGATACCAGCCGGATTCAGTGGGCAATACTTAAGACTTTTATTGAGGAAGTCGTTATGGACGATAGTGCCGAACGTTCTTTCTTCTATGTTGGCGATACAAAGCAGGCGATCTACGGATGGAGAGGTGGTGACTCAGAGCTTTTTAGAGAAATTTTCACTTATTACGATTCAATCGAAGAAGCACTCCCTCTAACGGAGTCCTGGAGATCGTGTGAACCTATTATCAAGATGGTTAATCTTATTTTCGGAGCGATAGTAGAAATAAAAAACGAGTTAAAGCTAACCGATACTACTCTAGAACATTGGTTATCGGGATGGAACAATCACACTGTCTGCAGTGCTAAAAGCAATCAGGTAGCTTACGCATCTTGGCACCCTGTTACTGCTGATTCACAAGAAAATATACCGCCACAACATCTTGAAATACGCCGTATTATCGAAAAAGTAAATCCACTCAGACGCGGCATTGAATGCGCCGTGCTATTGCGCCAGAATAAAGATGTAGCTCAGCTTTCCGCCTATCTACAATCCGTAGGCATCTCAGTAGCGATTGAAGGTAAGTCCAACCCCTGCACGGACAACCCACTAGGAAGTGCAGTATTAGCAAGCCTACGCGCCGTAGCGCACCCCGCAGATAGCCTTTCTATTACTATAGCTCAAGGTTACCCCTGTGCAGCACAATGGGGCTTGGAAGATATAGAATGCTTCCGTTCTTCCACTTTACAAAGTATCGCCGAACACGGCTACGCCAAGACCCTAAAAGTATGGATTGATGGCGCATTCGAACTAGCAGAAAAAAGCGCTACTAACTGCACACATGCTTTATCTAGCGATGAGGCTTTTCTTCAAAGTCGCGCCCAAATTCTCTTAGCCACAGCAGAGAACTTTGATGCTTCTTACAGTAACGAAGGTATCGATGCCTTCATCGCAGTAGTTGAGGCAAGCGAATTACAAGAAGTGGGAGCCAACGATGCCATACGCATCATGACTGTACACCAAGCTAAAGGGCTCGGCTTCGAGATGGTTATTGTGAGTGGACTCGATAAAAAATCTCCTAGTCGAACAGTAGACGAACTAGTTATTGGTCCTGACCGTAAAAACCCTCAATGGGGTATACTACTACCAAGCAAAGAAATCTCCCTAGCTGATCCGGTGCTACGGGAGCAAAGAGAACGTTTAGAATCTATGTCAAAAGCCGATGAACTCTGCGGGGCTTATGTTGCCCTCACACGCGCTAAGCGGGCCCTTTATGTAGTCAGCGACGCATTACAGGAGGACACAAAAGCCAGTCACTTCGGAAGGCATTTGCAACTCACACTTGAGGAGCATTGGTCAGAAGGAGATCATAAGTGGTTTGAGCAAAAACCGACCATCTCATAAAGAAGAATCACTGCCTAATATCAACTTATCCCTGTGATAAGACTACTAAACGGTATCAAAATTTGGCACAAAAAACCCCGCCACACAATGTGTGAACGGGGCTATGATTGGATATAAGTTTACTTAAACCACAGCTTATTAGGCAGAAATGAGACTTTTACTGCCGCACTTCTTACTATCATCGTCATCATCACAAGAAGATCCTGCAAATTGTAGAGATATTACCTCTAAACCTGACTTACCGCTTTTGTCAGTTTTATCAGTTTTGTCACCGCTACATCCACCGCAGCTACCGCAGCTTTTTGCTAGCAGGGTAGAAGTTTGTGTGATTTCCTGAGGGCCGTTGTCTTTGTCACAGGAATCGCTAGATTTGTCGCCGCAACTACTTCCAGCATAAGAGAAAGAAACTAAACCGACCAAGAGTGTTATTAATATATAATTTTTCATTAGTTTATAATTGTAGAATAATTTAAGATTAAACTAAAATACTTTAGCTCAATTGCTCTTATAAATCAAGTATATAGAGAACTAAAGTACTACTTGCGAACATTAAGTACTGCTTAAGGTGCAAAGATACCCATTTTCGGTCGCTCAAGTTATTATCTTTAAAGGAATACTTGAAAGAACATGTATTCTAAGTAATCAATGAGGAACATTACTAAACTAGTAAAACGACCATCACAGTTACTGACTAATTTATGTCCAATATTCGCGTCCGCTTCGCGCCTAGTCCCACTGGCTTTTTTCATATAGGCAGTGCTCGAACTGCGCTCTTCAATTGGCTCTATGCACGCCATACTGGCGGCACTTTTGTCCTGCGCATAGAAGACACAGACAAAGAGCGAAATTCAGATGAAGCACTCAAAGTGTTGCTAGATGGAATGAAGTGGATGGGCCTGGATTGGGATGAAGGACCCGATGTTGGAGGAAACTATGGACCCTATTTTCAGAGCCAGAGACAGACTATCTACGAGCAGTATCTAAAGAAATTACAAGATGCCGGTCGCACCTACGAAAAGGAAGGTGCCATCTGGTTCAGGCTAGAAGGCGAGCGCTACACCGCCTACGACGAATTCCATAAAGCAGAGATCGAGAAGGTTAAAACAGCACCTATTGTCATTGAGGACGCTGTCCGCGGGCGTGTAGAACGCGCGGAGGAGAAGGATTTCGTTCTAGTGCGTAAAGATGGTAACCCAGTCTTTCATTTAGTTAACGTAGTCGATGATATTACAATGGGTATCACCCATGTCATTCGAGGCGAAGACCACCTTTCGAATACCAGCAAACACGTAGAACTTTTTAAAGCTTTCGAGGTTGAAGCACCTGTTTTTGCGCACATTCCGCTTATTCTAAAGGAGGAAGGCTCTGGTAAAATGAGTAAAAGGGATAAAGGAGCCCTTATAGAAGAATACGAATCTAGGGGTTTCTTAGCTGCTGCTGTGCGTAATTACATCACCCTACTCGGCTGGAACCCAAAGGACCAACGCGAAAAGTTGGACATTGAAGAGATTATCGATCTTTTCGATTTTCCAGGTATCAATAAAGGTAACGCCCGCTTTGATGAGAAGAAACTAGCGGCACTGAACGCCGAGTATTTACGAGAGCTCAATATTGCAAGTTTTACCTTTCTTGCACGTCCATTTTTGCACACCGCAGGCGTTGTTAGTGAAGAAGCTGACGAGGACTACCTACAATCCGTTCTCAAACTCTGCCAGCCGAAGGCTCGCTCATTGGAATCTCTACCAGAACTATGTCGGTACTTTTTTACCGACGAGTACCCGATGGATACAAAAACTGCGGAGAAAATAATTAAAAAGAGTGATCCTAAAACTCTCCTAGCTGAAGTGTTACCAGTTTTGGAGGGGGTCGAGCCCTTCCAGCATGAAGAAATCAAAAATTCACTTGAAACTCTCGCGCAAACGCAAGGGCACAAAGTCTTCGTATATTTCCCGGCCCTGCGTTATGCCGTCAGCGGACAAGGTGGCGGACCCGATCTCCTGCCGATGCTTGAAGTAATGGGCCGCAAGCGTGTGACTAAAAGGATTAAAGAATTCCTCACATAACAAGAAATGGAAATAAGAAAGAGTCCTGAGTACAGAGACTAAAAGATTTAAAAATACTACTTTTTATTAGCTAGTATGCGACCGGTATTGGATCAATGCTCCGCCACAGATACCAAGTAGCCACAGTACGCCACGGAGCCCATTTTTCGCCCAATTCATTAGCTTTTTTGCGACTTACTGCTTCGCCATCAAAATAATTACCGGAAATGGCATTTATGAGTCCAATGTCGTCAAGAGGGAGAATGTTTGGGCGTAGCAGATTAAAAATAAGGTACATTTCGGCTGTCCATCGGCCTATTCCCCGAATCGAGCATAACTCTTTAATAACGGATTCATCGTCCATGTCATACCAATGATCACTATTAATGCGGCTAGTATGGAAATCTTTTGCCAAGTCTTTAATATATTCGACCTTACGACCCGAAAGACCAGCACCACGCAAATCTTCAAATGAAAGTGATAATACACTTCCGGGGTTTACCCCAACTCTACAAATTGCTTCCACTTTATTCCATATTGATTGAGCGGCAGCGACAGAAATTTGCTGTCCTACTATAGACCGCACTAAAGTATTAAAAGGATCTTTGCGCGTGACTAAAAAATCAGAATTATATTCAAGAATAATTTTTTTAAGGACTACATCCTTATGCATTAATTCCTCGCATGCCTCGCGCCAATAGTAAGGAGCATATGCTTGTTCCGGCTCGTTGAGAATTGTCATTTCAGGCCAAGGCAAAGGTAAGCTACTTTCTTCCCAAGTAGCAACGAAGTGGTATTGTGTAACAATTAGGTAGTGTCGAAATATTTTTATCCACTATCTGAAGACTTGAGGATTTTAATAAATGCATCCTGCGGTATAGAAACACTCCCAATATTTTTCATTCGTTTCTTACCCTCTTTTTGTTTTTCTAAGAGTTTGCGCTTCCGAGAAATGTCACCGCCATAGCACTTAGCAGTAACGTCCTTTCTATAAGCGCTAATTGTCTCGCGAGCAACTACGTTCGATCCAATCGCAGCTTGAATTGCGATCTTAAACATTTGCTTAGGTAAAATATCTTTTAAGCGCTTACATAGTGCACGTCCACGGCCTTCTGCTTTGTCTATATGCACGATAGAAGAAAAAGCATCTATGGGCTCATTATTAACACGAATATCTAAGCGGCAGAGTTTAGCTTTTTCATAGCCGGCCATCTCGTAATCCATTGAGCCGTAACCATGTGTAATACTTTTTAGGCGGTCGTTGAAATCAACAAGAATCTCGTTTAGTGGCACACGACATACTAACATTACTCTCTGATTGTCTATTGTCTCGGTATGCTCGCAAATACCACGTTTCTCGGAAACCAGTGCCAATACGTCACCTATAGAATCACTAGGGGTGTGCACCGACGCTTCAATCATAGGCTCTTCTATATAGTCGACTTCGTCTGGTTCAGGTAAGTGAACAGGATTGTGCACTTCAACTTGCGTGGTGTCGGTTTTTCGAACAAGATAAACTACACTTGGATAAGTGGAGATTACATCTAAGTCATACTCGCGGCGGATTCTCTCCTGAATTATTTCCATATGAAGAAGACCAAGAAATCCGCAGCGAAATCCGAATCCAAGAGCGACAGAGTTTTCTGATTGGTAAACAAATGCAGCGTCGTTTAGACGTAATTTTCCCATACCAGCCTTGAGTTTATTGTAGTCGTTCGTATCGATCGGATAGATTCCACTAAAAACCATTGGACTGACTTCTTTATACCCGGGTAATACTTGATTAGTTGGATTAGAACTATGTGTAATCGTGTCGCCAAGTTTTAGATCAGCGACATCCCGTAGGTTGGTCACTACGTATCCCACATCACCTGCCTTGAGGACATCTTGCTTGTTCATCGCAGGTGAGAATTTGCCTACTTCTTTAACCTGCATTTTACGCCCGTCACTCATAGTGATAATTTGTTCGTTCATTTTGACCTCACCAGAAAATACACGAACATAACAGATCACACCTTTATATGCGTCGTAGACACAGTCAAAGATCAGCATACGTAAACCTTCAACTTCGGCCCATCGCGGCTCAGGCACACGGCAAACCGCTGCCTCAAGCAGTTCTTCTATCCCAATTCCAGTTTTCCCGCTAGTCTGAACGGCCTCATCTGCTGGTATTGCGAGGACATCTTCGAGTTGTGTCATGATCGCAGGTACATCTGCACTAGGTAAATCTACCTTATTAATTACGGGGATAATTTGCAGACCTTGCTCTAAAGCCAGATGAGCATTGGCTACCGTTTGCGCCTCAATGCCCTGCGCCGCATCAATTAGCAGCATAGCACCCTCACATGCAGCTAGACTTCTTGATACTTCGTAGGAGAAATCTACGTGGCCGGGCGTATCAATTAGATTAAAAGCATAGTCCTGACCATCATTGGCCTTGTAAATCATTGAGACTGGATGACTTTTTATCGTGATACCACGCTCCCGCTCTAAGTCCATAGAGTCGAGGAGTTGTGCTTTCATATCACGCATCTCGACCGTTCGTGTAAGCTCAAGAATACGGTCGGAAAGTGTCGTCTTTCCATGATCCACATGGGCGATGATACAGAAATTTCGGGTATGTTTGATGTCGGCCATAAATTAAGAAAGGCTAAAATCACGCACTGGTGGAAAAGTTCAACCTTCTTTCTGGAAAACAAAACTTTACCTAAGCGACCCGTTATGGAATCTTATAGAGCATATGCCTACTGTATCTAAGATAAATATCCTCGTAGTCGGTTCTGGCGGACGCGAACATGCACTTGTTCAAAAATGCTTACAAAGCCCAATGTCAGATCTAGTGATCGCAGCTCCTGGTAACGGGGGTATGGCGTCCGAAGTGCAGTGCTTCGATATATTGGTCGAGGATGTGGCAGGTATAGTTGCACTTGCTCAGCAACACCTCATCGGGCTTGTTGTGATTGGCCCTGAAGTACCACTGAGCCTTGGCTTAGTAAATGCCCTCGAGAAAGTAGGCATACCTGCTTATGGCCCTAATCGAGCCGGTGCTCAACTTGAATCAAGCAAAGCTTTCTGCAAAGACTTTTTCGCCCGCCATAACATCCCTACTGCTGCTTATGGAACTTTTACTGAAATCGAACCTGCGCTCGATTACCTTAATGAAAACCCTGCTCCTATCGTAGTAAAAGCGAGCGGACTTGCCGCTGGGAAGGGCGTTATAATGGCACAGACGCAAGCAGAAGCCATTGCCGCGGTTCATGATATGCTCGAGGGAGATGCTTTTGGAACTAGCGGTAAAGAAATTGTAATCGAAGAAACTCTCTATGGCGAAGAAGCCTCCATACACGTCATTACATCAGGTCAAAAATTCGTATGTTTACCACCTAGCCAAGACCATAAGCGCGCTGGCGAAGGCGATACTGGGCTCAACACAGGTGGCATGGGCGCTTACGCTCCTGCAAGTCGAATCACTTCGCAAATGCAAACCGAAATTGAGGAGCAAGTTATTAAACCGACCCTCGCAGGGCTAAAGGCAGACGGAATAGACTACCGCGGTACGCTTTATGCTGGCCTAATGCTAACGGATAAGGGTGTGAAAGTACTCGAGTACAATGTTCGTTTCGGCGATCCAGAAACTCAAGTGTTACTGCCGATGCTCGCCGATGACCTAGTACCTGTGCTGTTAGCCTCAGCAAAGGGTGAAGATCTACCAGTTAATTTACAAGTCCATGATGGTGCCTCCATAGTAATTGTGCTCGCCGCGGGCGGATATCCTGAGAGCTATACAAAAGGTGAAGTCATCGAGATCCCAAAATCTTTGCCCGCCAAAAGCGCTTTGGTTCACGCTGGAACTATTCGTGATGAAGATGGTGGTATCCGTACAGCTGGTGGTCGTGTACTCGGCGTTAGTGGCCATGCCGCCACATTACAAGAGGCTGCATCCCTCGCCTACTCTGTTTGTGATCAAGTGCATTTTAAAGGAAAATACCTTCGCCGTGACATCGGCCATCGTGAACTGAACCGCACCTAGTAATAGTATCCTTAATACGGAAAAGAGTTAGACGCTATTATAGTGCCTTTACAAATAATTCGAATAGGACAGATTTAGTATTTTAATGGCTAATCAGCGTAACCTCATACTTACAATCTGCACAGGTAATATATGCAGGAGTCCGATTGCAGAGAAACTGCTGCAGAATGCTTTATCCCTAGAAGCAGAGCCCATTAATCTCTTGGAAGTCGTCTCGGCTGGAGTTGCCGCGGGCTATGGTATTCCAGCCTCGAAGAATTCAATAACCGCACTAAAAAAAGTACAGATTGATCTTACAAGACATAAGAGCCAACCAGTAACAGAGGATCTTATCGAGCGTGCGTTCGCTATATTTGGCATGACTCAATCCCACCTTGATGCACTAAGGTACCAATACCACGACTTACCTAAGCGCGTTCACCTCTTCCGTGAGTTTATGAAGGTCGATAACGAGATAGAAATTCCTGATCCTTATGGCCAAAACTACACCGCTTATTCAGAGTGCTTCGATTCCATGGCTAAGGCCATTCCCTCTCTGGTTACATATTTAAAAAAAGAATACAAAGGGTAAATCTAGTCTAACCACCACCTATTAAAAACATCACATTTATGGCAATTAAAATCAAACCATCAGAATCCTGCCAATATGCTTGCATCTCACTTGGTGAAGTTATGCTTCGGCTTGACCCAGGTGAAGGGCGCATTCATTCCTCCCGTCAGTTCAATGCTTGTGAAGGCGGCGGCGAGTACAATGTCGTCCGCGGCCTACGTCGCTGCTTTGGACTCAAAACAGCCGTTGTTACAGCACTTTCTGACAATCCAGTTGGTCGCCTAATTGAAGACTTCATCTTCCAAGGAGGCGTAGATACAGAATTTGTTAAGTGGGTAGACTACGATGGCATAGGGCGTAAAGTTCGAAACGGATTAAATTTTACAGAGAGAGGTTTTGGGATTCGAGGGGCGGTCGGATGTCCCGATCGTGGTAATACTGCAGTTAGCCAGATTAAAGCTGGAGACATCGACTGGGAAGAGATATTTGGCCAGCGCGGTGCTCAATGGTTTCACACTGGTGGTATTTACTCCGCTTTAAGCGCCTCGGCCCCAGATGTAGTATTAGAAGCGGTCAAATGCGCTAGAAAGCATGGTACGATTGTTAGCTACGACCTCAATTATCGTCCATCACTTTGGAAAGACTTCGGAGGTCTTAAACAGTGCCAAAAAGTTAATCGTAAAATCGCACAGTTCGTCGATGTAATGATTGGTAACGAGGAGGATTATACGGCTTGTCTTGGATTTGAAGTAGAAGGTGTGGATCAGAATATTTCCCATATTCCAGTCGAATCATTCAAAAAAATGATCGAAGCCGCTACGAAAGAATTTCCAAATTTCCAAGCTACTGCAACGACCTTGCGCGCTGTAAAGACTGCTACAATAAACGATTGGGCTGCAATGGCATGGCATAACGGAAAGTTTTACCAATCGATTCAATTCC
Source organism: uncultured Opitutia bacterium (assembly GCA_913041275.1). Taxonomy (GTDB): domain Bacteria; phylum Verrucomicrobiota; class Verrucomicrobiia; order Opitutales; family Coraliomargaritaceae; genus Thalassobacterium. The sequence continues at coordinate 21,749 of CAJWHF010000004.1, read as the reverse complement.
CCAGCCTTGAGATCCTCGACCGCGTAGGCGGGGGCGACAGCTTTGCTTCTGGCCTAATTTACGGCTTCCTTACTGAGAATGATCCACAAGATGCGGTCGATTACGGCTGTATTCATGGGGCACTCGCAATGACGACTCCTGGAGATACCACAATGGCATCCTTAAAAGAAGTGAAAAAAATTAAGAGCGGTGGCGGCGCTCGTGTTGATCGATAAGCTTATCGAACTCTTATGCTCATTGAAATAGGTCAACGATCTACCTTCTTAGGGAACATCGAAATCGCTAAGAAGATAATTACAAATGAGCGACTGAATCTGATTACTAAAGCAGAATATAAATGTCTTTCCTCTAAATTGACATTCTCTCTAGAAATAAAAGGATATAAATATGATACCGTTTAAACAGCTATTACGGATCCTAGTAGTAACTTTTACTTTACTACTAGTAGTTAATAGAAATTTCGCGCAAGAGATCCCTACCAGCGACTTAGATATAATACACAATCCTATTGTATCTAAAGCATATGAGCTATTTGAGGCAGGCAATTCAAGCGCTGCACTCGATCTCTTTAATCAAGCGATAATGGGAGATGAATCAGATATTTCTGCCTTATTAGGACAGGCTATGATTTTAGCTGAAATGCAACGTCACTCCGAAGCATTTGCTAGCTACAATACTATCGTTACATACTACCCCGGCCATGCCTTTGCTTGGAATGGGCGCGGTCTAGCAGCTTTTAACATGTATGACTTTGATAACGCACTAAAGTCTTTCAAAAAGTCGACCGCCGAGGAACCCAGCAATGGATTTTTCCATGAGTCATTAGCTTGGACACAGATGTGTCGAGGTGAATTTGCTGATGCGGTTCTATCCGCTAAAAAGGCTACGTTTATGTATAATAAATCCAAGCAGATATCAATATACCCACCTCTTATTGAATATTTTGCTTACTTAGAAAGTGGTGATCATGCTAATGCTAAAATTTCACTCCGGTATGCCAATCAGAATAAGCCGGTTAATCGATGGCCATCCCCAGTCGTCGACTACCTGCTAGATCTTATCAGCGCGTCAAAATTAATTAGTTTTGTTACCAACACAGCCCAAGAGACTGAAGCCCACACTTACATAGGACTTAAGCTAAGATCAGCTGGACTCGGTGAAGGTATAAATAAACACCTCGACTGGGTTTCTCGCCACGGTGATCGCCGTGTTTTCGAGTATAATCTTGCCCATGTAACGAATCTCAAAGATCAAGTGGCTCTACTGGAATTCCAGAGTGAAACTAATTTCTAAAGCTATAATTCTCTTCTGCGGCGGGTTAATAGCTAACAGCGCAGAAATTGATCTCCCCAGATCACTCACTCTTAAGAACGTGCCAATGGTTCAACAGAAGGGAAACTACTGCGTTCCAGCGTCTGCCGCAATGATTGCAGGGTTCCACGGTATAAAGACCAATCAAGATCAGTTAGCCGAGCTTTCTTCAGAAATGTCAGCCAGCAATCAAGGCACCTATCCTAGCGACATGATCCTGGCCATGCAAAAGCTTGGATTTTTGGCTCGTGCTGTGCATTGGAAAGATCGATCAACATTTATCAACGATGTCCTCCCAAAGATTCGTCGCACTCTTTACGAAACGGGTCCTATCTATGTTTCTTTTCGTCCAAATATCTTTGGTTCTATGGGACACGGGTGTGTAATCGTCGGATACGATGACCGTAAAGAAGAGCTCAATTTTTATAATCCATGGGGAAATAAATTTGAAAAAACTTATGAACAAGTTGCGATTGAAGCGAGTGGGCTAGTTCTGATTGAGGCACCTAAGACCGAATATGTAGCAACTGAAGCCTTTACCGCTAATATAAGGTCTAAGATACCGAAATTCAGCGGCAATTTTCTAGCTTTGAGTGCTCAATTAGATCGATCGCAACAGCCTCACAAATTGATTTGGTGCAGTCGTCGTGACGCCCGCAAGAACAAACGATTCGCTCAGAACACAGCTCGGGAGGATGGTCGCTTGATACTTGAGTTAGCGTTTGAGCGAAATCCGGCGGTACTAATCCCCTACAGCGAAGTCGGTGTTACACAGCGCTACCTTTTCGTGACACGTCCGCCAGAAGGCGGCGCTCGCTTCCTAGTGCGAAGTATCGATAATCAAGGATGGGGACAGGCACAGTTGCAGACGCTCGGCAGTCTTACCCGTAACTGGCCGACGGCCTTCGAGAACAAAGATGGTAACGAACCAATCTGGGAATTACCACTGATCGAGCTACGCTCAAACGCCAACTAATGACGATCGAATTAAGTACTTCATATAGGCAATTCAGCTTTACATCATAATTTATTTCATAGACTGACTTATTATGACTTTATGGGATAAACTAGAAAAACGCCTTAATTTCATCGCTGTGCCTAATGTCGTGCTTACACTAATAGTGGCACAACTATTTATCTATGCTGCTATTCTTGTAGGGCGCCTAGATCTTACCTCTATTATACTGGTGCCCAAGGCTGTATTAGGCGGCGAATGGTGGCGATTATTCTCCTTCCTTATATCACCACCCTACTTGGCAGACACTCTATTCCAAGCTCTCTTCCTTTCTTTCTTCTGGTATATATTTTGGGTTATGAGTCAAACACTCGAACAGGAATGGGGCATTTTTAGATTCAATCTCTACTTATTATGTAGTGTAATGTTCTCTGTATTAGGTGCATTCATTGGTCAAATTATCTCCCCACAGACTACACTCTATGTCATGCCAGAGTTTCTCTATCTGAGCACATTTTTCGCGTTTGCTACAGTAAACCCAAATATGCAGTTCCTTATCATGTTTGTTATTCCCATGAAGGTTAAGTGGATTGCTTGGATAATGATCGCTTTAGGTGTTCTCACTGTCCTCAGCTTACCTAGCATGGGGCACCGCATCGCATTTGTAGCACCCTACCTAAGTTTCGCCCTATTTTTTAAAGGTGCTTTAAATCAACACATACAAAGCAATAAGCGGCGTAAAAAATTCGAGTTTGAACGACGCGAGTCCGAGGAATCCCCACTTCATACCTGCGTACAGTGCGGAGCAACTGATAAGCAGCACCCCGAACGCGACTTTCGCTACAAAGTCCTACTAGGTGAAACATCTTGTGTATGTGATAATTGCCGAAGAAATTAGCCTATTTTTTGGACTATATAATCTCGGGACTTCAAGACTTCTTCCACTGTTAATTTTGGACTCAGCTCAAGGACAAGAGTATGTTCAGGACGTATAAATTCAGATACCATGTGAAAATCGACAGTGCCAGTTCCTGGTACTTGGTGATCTCGGCCGCACTCACTTACATCATGGAAGTGGAAACCGAATAAACGCGGGGCCATTTTCTCTAAGTGCGCGCGATGATCCAGCAGACCTAAGTGGTGCTTTATCTGAGCATGCCCGGTATCGTGCCAGTAACCCGCATTGATTGGTTCATTCAAGCTGTCTAAAAACATTTCATGTTCAGAATCGATAGGCATCTCTTCCAATCCTTCACGATTTTCAAGGCAAAGCGTCAGATTCATTTCTTTAGCATTAGGCAACAGCCTTTCAAAGTTTTCTTTTAGCCGCAGCATAGCTTTTTCGGAAACTTTTTGTATGCGCTTCATCGCACGCTCGCGCTGCTTAAGAAAATCTTCACTTTCACTAAGCTTCTGGAACGAAATACCGGAATGATCGATCCACTTTTCAAGTTTTGATTCTGCGGAAGTGAAGAAGAAATTAACATTCCCTGAGTGCATTACTATATGCTCAGCTCCTACCTTCTGCGCAAAATTAAGAGTCTGATTCGAATAGTGCAGCCAAAGATCACGTTCACTCGAGTTGCTTGAAGCAGGTTGGTAAAAATTAGGGGCAGCATGCTGCACACTGCTTGGTAATGGACAAAAATTGTGTATAGAGGGGATCTCCACAATACCTTCTTCTACGGCACGTAGAATACCTGGTACTAGTGAAAGCCGAATTCCGTGACTAAGTTCTATTTTCTTAAAACCTAAGCCAACCATCTGTTCGACCATCTCATAGCCATCCGTATGTCGATCCGAACACCAACAGGTGGATAATGAAAGGCTGTCTAAGGCTGAAAATGCTGACATAAAACAAAAAATCTCAACATGCGCTAAGCATACTGAGATAATAGGTAACACGAACTATATTCGCAACTTTGAAAATTACATTTTAGAGTATCTTACCCTGAGCATATTGTTGAAATCCAACTCTTTCTTTTTACGGCGTTTAGCTTGCGCTGGCTTTACAAAGTAGCGCTTGGCACGTACATCGTGAATAACGCTCTCACGGTCGAGGCGCTTTTTTAGTCGACGAAGAGCACGCTCTACCGGCTCACCTTTACGAATTTTTACATCAAGAGACATGAAAAGTATATATAGTAGGAATTAAAAATCGTGAAGATGCCCTAGGAAGTCGATTCGTCAAACCTTTTTTAGGCTAAACTAAGCGAAACCACGCTCTCAATATGCCGCGTGTGGGGAAATAAGTCGAAAGGTTGTATTTGGGTTATTTTATAACCACCCTCGATAAAATCCTTCAAATCTCTAGCTTGAGTAGCAGGGTCACAAGAAACATATATGACTCGCATAGGACGAAACTGCAGTAGTTGCTGTCTAAAACATTCATCACAACCCTTTCGTGGAGGATCAATAACGAGCGCAGTTTCCTCCGCAGGAAACTTCAATCCTTCAAAAATACCCTCTGCTTTTCCTATGACAAAGCGTACGTTTTTGATATCGCTGATCGTACAATTAGCCTGAGCCCATCGTACTGCTTGTTCGCTAATTTCCACACCTGCGACTTCCTTAAAGGAAGAGGCAGTAGAGAGTGAAAAGAGACCAACACCACAATAGGCATCAATCAAGTATCTAGCTCCCCCAGAAGAAGCTTCAGCAGCAACATATTCAACTAGTTGAGGTAATATAAATGGGTTATTTTGAAAAAATTCACCTGCTTTAAATTGAAAGGTAATTTCCCCTACTCGTTCTGATACAATTTGCTGAGGATCGTTAACTACACCTTCTATAACATCACGCATAAGAAGAGTTCCGCCACGCTGACGACGCTTCTTACCACTCGATCGCTTAAGGTTATCACGAGCTACAGGGAGTGCAGCATTGATAGCATCCGTTGCGATGGAACAATTTTTTACGTCAATTATCTGATTCCTTCGTCCATATTTCAGAAACCCAACTGGCTGTGAACCGTCGTGTTCTGGTCGATTATAATGAGGAGTAATCTTAGACCGGTAATTATATTCGCGAGGAGACCCATGTGCTAAATTAACAGGAAAGTCTATCTCTCCGAGCTTTTGCATTAGCTCTTTAACGTGCCTAGTTTTTACTATGAGCTGCGTTTTATAACTTAAATGTTGGTATTGGCATCCTCCACAATTTGTATAGAGCGGGCACTTTGGATCGACTCGGTCTGGCGAAATTTTCACGACTTCAATTAAGTCGGCATCAGAATAATTTTTAAAATTACGAAACACCCGTACTTTAACTAATTCACCCGGAGCGACAAAGGGAACCATTACCACCCAGCCGTCCACTCTACCCACACCCTTCCCTAGATTGGTCAATCTTTCCACAATGAACTCGACCTCTTGGTGATACTCAAAAGGTTCCGCTACAAAATTTTTTGGAACTTGCATCTCCATGCCCTCCTGTATGCTTGTGCATACTGCAATCCTAAAATGAAAAATTGCTGCTCCTAATGGAAGATTCTTATATACAAAGTCTACAAAATGATCAGGTAAAAAATTTGGTCAAACTTCGCGAGCGTAAGCACCGAGACCGTCAGTCTCGTTTCCTAGTCGAAGGTCTGCGCGAAGTAGGACATGCACTAAAAGCCGGCTATGAAGTAACCCATTTATACTATTGCCCAGATATTTTTCCAAGTACAGCGCACACAGAATTTATAAATATGCAAAAAAAGATGGGGAATTTCCCTGTCACAAGAATGAGTGCTGAAGCTTTTAAAAAGGCCTCCTTCCGAGAAGGTCCGGACGGAATAATAGTAATAGCTATCCAACAAAACAACGTACTCACAGATCTTAAGTTAAGTGAGAAGCCCATCCTCCTAGTCCTAGAGGGCATCGAAAAGCCAGGTAATCTCGGAGCAATACTCCGCAGTGCGGACGGTGCGGGAGTGGATGCGGTAATATTGGTCGACTGCGTGCTTGATCTTTATAATCCCAACGCAATTCGGTCTTCACAAGGACTACTCTTTTCCTCTGCGCTGGTATTATCTGAGCGCGAGCCATTAACCCAATGGCTAGATGCTAACAAAATCGTTTGTTATGCGACTACACCAAAGACAAATACAATGCACTGGAATATAGATTGTAGGCGAAGTATTGCTTTTGTCATGGGTAGTGAAAGCGAGGGACTATCGTCCTATTGGCTGGAAAAATCTGCCCAAAGAATCCGGATTCCAATGATAGGACAGGCCGACTCACTAAACGTCGCAGCCGCCACAGCAGTCTGCCTATACGAAGCGCGCAGACAAAGGAGCTAAGCTACTGAAAGTCTGCTTTTACACTCTTTCCGATATCAATATAAACTAAGCGGTGATCACTACCATTGAGTGCCTCTGGTAAATCCATAATGCGGCCTTCTCCTGCTTGAATTCTTTCTAATATTACAGGAGAAGCGATAAATCCATCGATCGTTTCGTAGTTAGACTCTTTCTTGTATGAGTAGGTCCAAGACTCTCCTCGACTATCCGTAGCAGGAACCAAAGAACCAATTTTGATATCACCTTTTTGATAGAAACGTCGCCGTGACGCACTAATAGGATTATCATTAAAATCACCTGCAACGAGATAGTTTTTTAAGCCTTGATCCAGTGTACGTTCGATCAAACGATTGCGACAAGCTCTTGCCTCTAGCTCACGGCGAATCATTGATCCAGGATCATTTTTGTTATCAGTATAGCGACTTTTTAAGTGTACTCCAAAAAGTTGAAGTACTTGATTATTCTCTAGAGAGAAACTTATTTCAAGCATGCCTCGCTTCACAAATTCTTGGCTATTAAAATACTTAAATGTGAGGTCGTCATGTAAGATCACATTTTTTGGATAATATTTTGATAGTACTCCTAAAGAACGATCCAAATCCGAAGCTTTCATCAATTTTATATAACAATAATCTAGGCCTTCTAGGGCCAGGTCATCGCGTAACTCTTCCAGCAAGGCAAGTGATCCTATTTCCTGCAGGAGCAAAATATCTGCAGAAGTGCGCTTAATAACTTGGCGAATAATTGTCTTTTCACTTTCTGGCTTTGGATAAGCAGGTCTCCAACGACCATCCACTATACGATCCATAATCAGATAATTCTTCAAATTGTAGGTCGCAACTCGAAGGTCCGCACCAGAAATGACCGAAAGAATAATTATCTGAAAAAAGCCTATGATAATAAAACGAATGGATCGCTTCATAAGATATCTAATAACTCTGGGAACCTAACTCGAAGAACGCAAAGAAGATTCGCGTTCTTCCAGTGTTGGATGAGAGTAGTAAAATTGGCTGTAAATAGGATGCGGTGTCAGATTACTTAAATTCTCTTTGTGCAGTTTGCGTAGTGCCTTCGAAAGATGTGTATACCCATCCATAGCCTTACTAGCGAATGTGTCGGCTTCGTACTCATGCTTGCGCGAAAGGCGACTAGTAATTGGTGATATCCAAAAGGTCAGCAGACTACTTAAAAGCATAAAAAGTAAAAGGACTGGCACTAATTGTCCCTCTGCGGAAGCTCCAAAATAAAAAGCCTCTGTAAACCAATTTGAGTTCGTTAGCCAACCAAGTGCAGCGAACATAGCTAATGAAGACATACCACCCATAGCTAACATCTTCGGGATATGCCCTAGTTTGTAATGCCCGATCTCGTGTGCTAGCACTGCTTCGAGTTCCTCGGTCTGCATTTGCTCTATCAAAGTATCAAATAAAACGATACGCCGAAAACGCCCAAAGCCAGAAAAGAATGCATTTGAATGCCCTGAGCGTTTACTGCCGTCCATGACTAGGATAGTTTTAGCCTGAAAACCAGTGCGATCCGCTAGTGCAAAGAGGCGCGACTTTAGATCACCCTCTTGCATAGGTTCTAATTTATTAAATAGCGGCATTATAAACATAGGATATACCGCAACCATAACTAGTTGAAAAATGAAAAATACAGCAAATCCCCAGACCCACCAAAGCGGCCCTGCGGCACTGACCAAATACAGAATTAAGGCTAATAGCGGATAGATAATTACAAACCCAATGGCTGTGCCTTTAATTTTATCCATAAACCAGAGCTTCTGACTACTCTTATTAAAACCGAAGCGCTCTTCCACTTTAAACGTACTCCACCAATCAAAAGGCATTGTTGGAATTGATAAAATAAAGCTTATAAAAATGAGGACTAAAGCCTGTCCCCAAATTCCATAACCGAACCATGTTGTAAATACATCAAAGAGTTGTGAGAGAATGCCTAAAAGCAGCACAAGGGCGAGCAACAAGGCATCATAAAGATTACTTATCATACCAAAACAAGTTTTGGCGCAGGTGTAATCAACGGACTTTTGATAAGTAGGTAAATCTATAAAGTCGCGAAAACTAGCGGGTACTTCTTTCTCACGAGCTCGCACATAACCAAGATTCATCCAGTCGAGAATCGAACTGGTAGCCAGCTTTAGCACTAGCAGAATGATAAAAATAATAAGTATTGAGTTCATAATAAGCATTATAAAGAAACTTCCAAGGCATCCTTCCAAAGTTGATCCAGTCGGTAGAAGTCTCGTGTTTCCTCGGTCTGTAGGTGAATCATAAAGTCAAATGCGTCGACTACTAGCCACCCGCTACTAAGAGTTCGATCCTCGCCGATTAATCGCACATCCGCCGCCTTTAATGCCTTATCAAGCGCACCTTTAAGCGCTTTCAGGTGTGCATCTGAAGTACCAGTGACTAATATCAAGTAGTCAGTGATCGAAGACTTTTCCCGTACATCAAGTATGCGCAGGGCTTCACCTTTTTTGTCTTCGATTGCGGATACCGCGCATTTAAGCTCAGCTAAAGCACGCGTATTATTCTGGCATGAATCTTTAATCATATACGTTTATGTGTAAAAAAATTTAAATGTAGAGTCTCTGCTCAGAAATGAAAGCTTCAACTGCAGGTGGGACTAATTCTGCGCAACCATGTCCATCTACAAGAGCTCTACGTATGGCACTAGAACTATGTGGCATCATAGGTGTGATTAGCTCAACAAACTGAAGTCCAGGAATAAGTGGATCGTAAATTAGATGCCCAGGGCGACGTAAAATAATAAAAGTTAAATCTGCCGTGATCTCTCTAATGCGATGCCATCTATGGAGTTGCTTTATTTGATCAGCACCGATTATCCAGTGGATTTTAGCATTCGGATATCGGGCACGAAACATAGATACCGTATCGGCCGTATAACTAATACCCCCACGCTGTATTTCACAATCATCTACCTCAAAACCAGGCTCATCAGCAGTGGCGAGATGTAGCATTTTTATACGATTCGCATCACTTGCGATAGACGAATTAGGCTTTAGAGGTGAACGCGCTGCAGGGATAAAGATTACTTTGCTAGGACCCATTTGCTCAATTACCGATCGCGCCATCTGTAAATGTGCAAAATGCACAGGGTCAAAACTTCCCCCATAGAGAACTAAAGAAGCTGATTCTAATGGTTTGGTTATGGGTTTCATGGTTGCGCGATTCTATCTATTAAGCCTTAACAAAGCTACAACCTTTCCTGGTTATAGCACGAACAACAAATGCAAAGAACTACACAGGCACAGCAACATCAAAGTCTTGGAAAAACCTTAAAGGACCTACTAGGTACTGAAAACCAACGTGGACTTTCAATACAAGAGATCACCACTGCCGTGGGTGAAAAGGGCTTCGGACTGCTTTTGGTAGTGCTTTCCTTGCCAAGCGCCCTACCTGTACCAGCCCCTGGATATAGCACCCCATTCGGGATAGTAATCGCACTAGTAGCATTACAATTGTCATTCAGTCGTCGAACTCTTTGGCTACCTAGGATGCTAGCTAATATTCGCATAAAACCAAAGCTAGCCCATAGTATGCTAAGTAGTGCATCTAATTTCTTACTTAAAATAGAGCACTACATAAAACCGAGGCAACGATGGATTCGTAGTCGTCTAGGTCAACTAGGGCTTTCAATCGTAATCATCATAATGGCTTTTTTGATGATGCTACCAGTTCCTCTAACCAACACATTCCCTGCAATAGTAATATTCATAATCGGTGTCGGTCTCGCAGAAGAAGACGGATTACTCGCGCTAGGCGCCTTTTTTATAGGTTGTTTTGCGCTCTTTCTGTACGCAGGAATTATATATTTAGTACTTACTCAGGGTGCGGAAGCTATTGAGCCAATCAGAGACCTAATAAAATCATTTTTAAGTATATCTTAAAGAGTATTTTAATACGACTATTACAGATTGCATCTGGAAACAATTACGCTAATTCACCAAGAGCATTCTGCCGAAATTCTTTAAGTTTTTCGACAATTTCAGCACTGTCATTAATTCGCATAATTTCGCGTACTAGTGCTTGCGCGTCCGACTTTTTAATTTGGCGGATAAAATACTTAACTTCTGGAAGTAAACTTGAGGTAAGGCTCAAAGAGTCAGCTCCCATAGCTAAAAGAATCCCTGCAAAGACTGGATCTCCGGCGATCTCTCCGCAAATACTAACAGGTGTATTCGCAGCCTTGGCTCCATCTATTATAGATTTGAGTGTACGTAATACCGCAGGATGAGCTGGATCGTAGAGGTGAGCAACGCGATCATTTAGCCGATCCACTGCAATAATATACTGAATCAGATCATTTGTCCCAATGCTTAAGAAGTCAGTCTGCGCTGCAAGTAAATCAACTATAGTTGCCGCGCTTGGTACTTCAATCATGACACCAACTTCAATTTTTTCATCGAAAGATTCACCCTCTTCTATTAGCTCATCTTTGACGGAAGCGAGTACAGCATTTGCTTGAAAAAGCTCATCCATACCACTGATCATAGGATACATGATCTTAACATTTCCATGCATGCTCGCGCGAAGGATGGCACGGAGCTGAGTTCTAAATATATCTACATTTTCTAGGCAAAATCGTATAGCCCTACTGCCCATAAAGGAGTTATCTTCCTTCACATTCTCATCACCTATAATCTTATCTCCACCTACATCAAGCGTACGTATAATAACAGCCTGACCCTCGGCAGCTTCAACTACAGAGCGATATTCCTCATATTGCACGGATTCAGGTGGATATCCATGATGACGCAGAAAAATGCCCTCTGTTCTAAACAGACCAACGCCAGCAGCATACATATTTCTGGCATGTTCCATCTCTTGTATCCCGTCGACATTAGCCATCAATTCAATAGATGCACCGTCAAGAGTATGTGCGGGTTCTGAAATAAAGGAGTTAAATGTATCATCCCTTTTCTTTCTTTCGGTAGCCAACTTTCCGTACTGAAAGAGACGGCTCTGACTAGGATTAACTACGATAATACCTTCGTGACCATCGACTAAGATATTATCACCGCTCGCAATCTTTTTAGTGGCATCGTGGGTACCTACAACCGCAGGAATTCGAAGGGAGCGTGCCATAATTACCGAATGGCTAGTCTTGCCCCCAGCGTCTGTAACGAATCCAAGTAGTTTACTACGGTCCAAGTCTGCAGCATCCGATGGTGAAATGTCTTCAGAAATTATAATACTCTCGGCAGCCAGGTGACCAAGATTGACGTTCTTCATGCCAATGAGGTTGTGCAAGAGGCGCTTGGAAACATCACGAATATCCGAAACACGTTCGCGCAAATACTCATCCTCCATGGATTGAAAAAACGAAATGTATCGCTGCGCTACGTTGTCGTAACAGAACTCTATATTCTTTTTATTATTTCGAACCTCAGCAGTGACCTCATCTAGCAACGCAACGTCCTCCAGTACGAGTAGATGAGCATCAAAGATGCGTGCCTCCCCCTCCCCTAGACTGTTAGCGATTTTATCGCGTATTTGCGTGATTTCAGCACGAGTTTCTAAGATGGCCTGATCGAATCGTTCTAACTCTGACTCTAATTGATCATCTTTTAAATCATAACAAGGGACATCTAACTGTTTTTGCAGATAAACCACTGCACGACCTAGTGCAACGCCGGGAGATGCAGCGATGCCTTCGATTAGGACTTCCTCGTTATTATGATTTTCAGACACAGTTTACTTGGGCTATTTTACACATTACTTGCGCTCAATTGGCTATGGTCGAATTAGAGAATTGAAGTTTCAACAAAAAATATCTCATTACCCCAGGCTTGATGGCACAATTTTCTAATTTCTTCTACATTGGATTCAGGTCCCGTCAACGCGAAACAGCAGCTACCACTTCCAGTCATGGAACAAGGAATTCCCTCGGAGCGCAATTGCTCCAAAAGGCATGGAATTACCAAATACTTGCTGCCTACGCATGTTTCAAAGGTATTTGACAAAAGTTCGGAGATAGAACCAGAAGCGTAAAATGCCTCCATACGAGTGTTTGCTACTTCTTCGGATTCGTAAGCAAGCGGATACGTTTCTGCCAAACGCTTATAAGCCCAAACCGTATTGATACGCAATGGTGGGCAAAAAAGTAATAACTTTTGCCCCTTTAATTTAACTGCGTGCTCCTTTGGCAATAAATCAATAATTTCACCTCGTCCTGACAAATTCGCAGGAAGCATTTGAATAAAAAATGGGCAGTCTGAGCCAAGTTTAGCAGCTACATGAAGTAAGTCTAAGCGACTCAACGGTGATCCACTCAACTGATTCATTCCAGTTAGAGCGATTGCTGCGTTGCTGCTTCCTCCGCCAAGTCCCGCACCCATTGGAATACGCTTTTCTAATTCAAAATCAAAAAACATACTCATGCCCGTTATGGATCTAAAAGCGGCAGCTGCTTTGAGAATAAGATTATTTTCACCAGTTGGAACATCAGGGTCGTCGCTATACAGTCGGTCTTTGCTGTTTTTATTCAAAGACAGATGCAAACTGTCACCGAAGGCTAGAGCTACTACCAAAGAGCTTAAGTCATGGTAATCATCACTGCGCCGAGCGTGAACGGAAAGTGTGAGATTTACTTTTGCCGGCGAATTTAAAGAGAGTGAATGCATAAAACATAGTATTTAAACACACACTTCGATACCTACGACATGAAAATTTACACTTTTGTTCTTTGCCAAAGACAGAAATCACTAGTTATTCTATCACTATGACCAATCCAGTCCCCTGCCAACTCATACTAGCATTAGACCTAGAAACACGAGAAGAAGCCCTAGCAATGCTCGATTGCCTTGGTGACTCGATCAAGTGGGTAAAAATCGGTCTGCAGATGTTTACTGCGCACGGCCCCGAATTTGTCCGAGAGATCGCGGGCAGAGACTACAAAGTTTTTTTAGACCTGAAACTACATGATATTCCCAATACTGTTAGTAAAACGGTAAAAAGTATAGCTACACTACCTGTCGAACTACTCACCCTGCACGCGAGCGGTGGCAGTGAAATGCTACAATGGGCGAATCAAGCTCGATCCGACTACTCCGCTCAATTAAACCTTCTAGCTGTTACTGTGCTAACCTCGATGAACGAAGCGCAACTACACTCGCTTAATGTCCAAAAGACTACCGAAGAACAAGTGCTTCATTTGGCCGATATGACACTAAGATCAGGCATTCAAGGGCTTGTCTGCTCCTCGCTCGAGCTCGCACCTCTACGCGACCGCTTCGGTCATAATCCAATTATTGTAACTCCTGGTATCCGACCCACCGGCAGTTTTAAGGACGAGCAAAAGCGAGTAATGACACCTGCTGCGGCTGCGGCGGCTGGTTCTAACTTCATTGTCGTCGGCAGGCCTATACTTAAGTCTGATAATCCTGCTGCCACCGCCCGTGCAATCCGTCTAGAGATAGAGTAAAATGTCTACTTTCGCCATACTATTAGCCGCAGGCAGTGGTACTCGCATGCAAGGAAGTGTAGGAGACAAAGTCCTTACATCGATCCACGGTAAACCCGTCATCTTATATAGCATCGAAGCTTTTGCTCAGTCAAAGATAGTTGATGAATTTATAATCGTCTACCGAGACGTATCACAAATGAAAAAAGTCGCGTCGATTATTGAAAAGAATGATCTTGGCCACTTAAACATACAAACTGTACAAGGCGGTAGCGACAGGCAAACTTCTGTCTTTAGCGCTCTCAAGATCATCGACCCTGTATGTACGCAGGTATTCATTCACGATTGCGCCCGACCCTGCTTACGTAGCGAAGCAATCAAAGAACTTAACATAATCGCCAAGCAAGATGGTGCTGCATGCCTAGCGCATCCAATAGTTGATACTATTAAGCGAATTAGAAGCACCGATAATGCGCGCAAACAAAAACTAGAGAACCTCGATAGAACTGGCCTTTGGGCGATGGAAACGCCGCAAGTATTTAATTTTAAAAATATTCTAGAAGCCTACAAAAATGTAGCGAAAAAGAAACTAAGGGTCACCGACGACGCTTCTGCATACGATAGTATTGGATTAAAATGCAGCCTTGTCCCAAGTGCATATCCGAACCCAAAGCTAACGTCTGTGAATGACCTAGCCTACATTGAGTACCTTCTAAAAAAGGTTTAACTAAGTCCCAAGAGAGAAATACTCTCTAGTGCTCTATATTTTATTCTACATTCTTCGTTCTGCCCTAGGAACTAATGCTACTCTCATATCGTAATCTAACTGTCTCCTATGGTGGCCCTAAACTACTAGACAATTCTGGGCTCACTATCGCCAAGCGTGAACGCATTTGTTTGTTAGGGCGTAATGGTGAGGGAAAATCTACCTTACTTCGTATTATTAATGGCGAAGTCGGACCCGATAAGGGTGAGTTGGAATCTATCCCCGATCTCAGAATTGGCAAGCTCGACCAGGAAGTTCCTGATGAGCTTAGCGGCAGTGTATTCGAAGTAGTAGCTCAAGGTCTAGGCAAGGCAGCCCGTACCATAGCCGAGTACCATCACCTACTCTTAGAGATTGAGATAAATCCGAACGACACCGCCATAGCCAACAGGCTGGACGAGCTCCAAATTGAACTAGATCATACGGATGGTTGGGCCATAGAGCACAAGGTTCAGAACCTACTTCAAAGAGTCGAAATCGACGGCGATCAACCATTTGCTACACTATCGGGGGGAAACAAGCGCCGCGCACTCCTAGCCAGAGCGCTAAGTGCGTCTCCTCATATTCTGCTTTTAGACGAACCAACCAACCACTTAGATATTCCTGGTATTCGCTGGCTAGAAGAATTCCTCCACAAGTCTGATGTCGCACTACTTTTTGTCTCACACGACCGAGCTTTTATACGACGAGTCGCTAACAAAATTCTTGATCTAGACCGTGGTAAACTCACTCGTTGGGAATGCGACTATCCTACTTATCTTCAGCGCAAGGCCGATCTGTTGGCAGGTGAAGCCAAGCAGCAGGCTGTATTTAATAAAAAGCTAGCCGAAGAGGAGGTATGGATACGTAAGGGCATTCAGGCTCGTCGAACCCGTAATGAGGGTCGAGTTCGCACATTGATGAAAATGCGTGAAGAACACGCGGAACGTAGGAAGCTACAAGGAAAGTCTAAACTAGACCTAAGTGATGCGAAACTCTCTGGCCGAAAAGTTATTACTATCAATAGCCTTAACTATAGTTGGAAAAAAGAACCTCTTATTCAAAATTTCAACTCGACTATCTGGCGAGGTGCAAAGATCGGAATCGTCGGTCTTAACGGATCTGGCAAGACCACCCTTCTGGATCTACTACTTAAAAAAATAGAGCCAATAAGCGGGAGTGTTACTCACGGAACAAAACTAGAAGTCGCCTATTTTGATCAACACCGCAACCAACTTGATGAAAAACTCACGCTTGCTCAGAACGTACATCCCGCAGGTGAAATGGTCAACGTGAACGGTAAGCCACGTCATATAATTTCATACCTCCAAGACTTTCTTTTTACGCCACATACCTCACGATCGCCTATTACTAAATTATCCGGAGGCGAGCGCGCTCGTCTACTTTTAGCCAAACTATTTATCCAACCAGCTAATGTCCTTGTCTTAGATGAGCCAACTAATGACCTAGATATTGAAACTGTTGAGCTACTTGAAGAGCGTCTGCTTGAATACAGTGGCACACTGTTACTAGTTAGTCACGACCGAAGCTTTCTAGAGAATGTTGTAACTAGCACCATCGCCCTTGAAGGAAATGGCCAAGTTAAAGAATATGCTGGCAGTTGCGATGAGTGGCTCCAAAGACAGGAAGAGAAATTAACAAATCTCAGCCCAAAAGATTCACGATCAGATAAAAGTGCCACACTTCCCAATTCTACTACCTCTAAAAAAAGAAGCCTCACAAATAAAGAACGAGAAGCTCTCAAAACATTACCTGTAAAAATTGGAGATATGGAAGATGAATTCGCAATGCTCTCTACGCGTATGGCATCTGCTGATTACTATCAAGACTCGGCTAGCGACCTGACAGGCGATGCGCAAAAACTCGAAATATTAGAAAACGAAATTCTGCTAGCTTACGAAAGTCTAGAAGCACTAAAATCACTCTAACTATTCGCTAGCAGCAGGAAATTGATTTTTATATCCAATCTTATGCACTAAGCTTTTCTTTGGTGCGCTCACACTCAAATTTCCATCTGTTTCATAATGCGGGTATTCCTCTAATACAGTGTAAAAAGGATCGTTGTCTCTAACTGGCTGACTATCAACGACTGACATTATACGCACCACAATCGGACTGAATTCAGCATTTGTAATGAGATTATTTTTCTCTTCTGGGTCGTTCGCAAGATCTACTAATTTCTCTGGCGTCCGATCAGCGCCCACAAAAAGCTTATAGCGGGACTCACGGAGGACTCGGTCTCGAAAATAATATGCATTTTCGATTCCACGATCGGTTGCTACCGCTGGTTTGCTACCCATAGCAAGAATCCATGACCGGGCTACTTGCATCTCCTTACCTAGAAATGCTTCCTTAGCGGACACACCGTCGTAGATATAGCCGGGTTCTGGTTGGGCGGCAGCTAACTCAGCAAAAGTCGGCAACATGTCTGTAAAATCTATTAACACGTTGCTAGTTTGACCTCCTAAAACTAGCGATGGGAAATTGACGATAAATGGCGCATTCACTCCATTTTCAGTAGTCTTTGTTTTACCCCCAATAACTAGGCGCGCGTTCATTTGATTACGGATCGAACTCACAGTGCCATTATCAGAAGTAAAAACTATGAGTGTATTTTTGCGAATACCGAGTTCTTCGAGATGATTCACGGTCTGGCCTACTAGATGATCTATGTAGCGCACCATAGCTCGATGTCGCCCCATTTTACCCTCTGCTGCTGGCTCTAGGGGCGTCGAGGTAAAGGGCGTGTGCGGCAGGACCATTGGATAATAGATAAAGAATGGTCGATCTTTGTTCTCTGTTATGAAATTAAGCAAAAATTGATTATAAATATCAGGGCCGAACTCCCCCGGATAAGTCCTACTGCCGTCTTGAGTATGGATGTAAGGATTCCAGTAACGCTGATCGCTGATCTCTCCATGAATAGCGTCATTGGGGTCCGTCTCACCACCAGTCCACATACAATAGGCATCAAAGCCGTGCCTTGACATAGCGTCGGGGTGCTCACGGAAATCATTTAACTGCCATTTACCAGCTGCAGCTGTGCGATATCCTGCAGACTGCATCATTCGCGCAATACTAGGATTTTTAGCCCAGTCGAAATAGCCTACACCCCAACGAGGCACGTCCCAATGATTGACCCAACCATTACGAAAGGGATACTGCCCGGTTAGAAAGCAAGCGCGCGAAGGCGTGCATTGTGGCATAGAATAAACGTTATTAAACTTTATCCCGGACGCAGCCAGTGAATCGATATTCGGGGTCTCAATATTCTGTCCGCCGTAGCATCCTATCCACTCTTTGCCTAGGTCATCCACTAAGATGAAAATAATATTCGGCTTTTGTTCGGCTAGTCCCGAACTACTAGATGGCACTTCAAGTGAATCCTTATTGGATACCGGCTCATTAGCACATAAACAAGAGTCCCGTACCAAAAATGCTAGAATTAATACTATAGTATATTTCACTATATTTATGCCTTATTATATCTATCAGCTACGGAACTTTTTTTTACAAAAATGTTGGATAATACTCACTTGGGCTTCACTTTGGAAACCTGAGGCGGCACACGTCCATAAGTAGGATCATATATTGGAATGCCCATTCCCTCTGGAGTCTGCCAACTAGTAAATGGCTTATGAGTGACATACGCGTAATAAGGCGTAGCCGTAAGCTCTGGCCCAATGAAAGTAGGTTCTAGCTTGGTGTATCCTCTTTTTAGATAAACTCGAAATGTAACCTCTTTGGCACCCATAGGTATGTCCTTAGTTTCATCGACTTGCCCAATACATAAACGTACCTGATTGTAATTAAACGCTTTGCCGAAGGAACCATCATTTATACCTTTATCTGCTTCTACTGGCCAGCGTCTTAGTGAGAATTCGTAAAAGCCGTCTTGCTCGACCTTAATCGACCAGTGAGAGACCTCTGCATAATCGCCATCAATAATATGCTTCTGATTCCATGGCGGCCTACCATCAATTAGCCAATCGTGCGAAGAGAGCGAGACAATCGGCGAATGATCAGAACCAATTGTTATGCTGCTTGTTAAGTCATGCTCACCGGAAACATCCCGCCAATAACTATTATATTGATCGTATAAATAATTAAACTCCCCTGAGTGCTGATCGGAAATGTCATTTTTTTGCTTCGGGTCTGCCTTTATATCAAATAGCTCTTCGCCGTTAACAAGGCGCCAACGATTCGTCATAACCGCACTTTTTCGCCACTTGATTGGGCTTACTACACGCTGCGATTCCACAACCAGTGTGCGCTCCGGCCACTGACTACCGTCGGTGTAGAGTAAATCGCGAATACTCATCCCATCAAAATTAATGTTCGGCGCTTTGAGAGCTAGTAGATTAATTAGCGTCGGCAAAAGGTCCATATGCGCTGTCAATTTCTCTACGGATTTACCTGCCTCAATCTTTCCGTCCACCCATCGAATTAACATGGGTACACGGTGCCCTCCTTCGTATTCAGAGTTCTTCGATCCACGCATACCGCCGTCATAGCCACGACCTGCATATAGCCCGCCAGCCGTGCCGTTATCGGTCATAAAAATTAAGATGGTATTATCCGCCACGCCTAGTGTATCGAGCCGGTTCATCAATTTAGATATATTGTCGTCGATATTGGTGACCATGCCATAGAACTCAGGCCTTGATACACCAGGGTTACCTTCATATGGCTCTGTATATTCCCGCGGACAGTAAAATGGGCTATGCGGAGCATTGGTAGAAATGTATGCAAAGAAGGGCCGCCCCTCCCGAACATTACTTTCTATAAAACTGATACCTTCTTGGAACCAAATATCTGTGCAAAACCCTTCAAAGCGCTGATGCTTTCCATTAACAATATAAGTGTCGTCAAAATAATCATTTCCCCAGTAATCGGGTGCTTGTCCGACGCCGCCCGCTTGGTGGTATACGCTATGCTCAAAACCTCTATCCATGGGGCGATAAGGATAGCAATCACCCAGATGCCATTTTCCAAATAAACCTGTTGCGTATCCATTCTGTCTAAGAATATCTGCCATTGTTATCTCACGTGCGCGCAACATGTTGCGACCTTGAACAGTATGCCAAACGCCGCATCGACTAGAATAGCGCCCGGTCATCAAAGCCGCGCGAGTTGGGGCGCAGGTTGGATCGACGTGGAAATTATTAAGTAAAGTGCTCTGCCTGCGTAACTGATCCAGCGCTGGGGTTTTGATCACATTATTTCCAGTGAAGGCTACATCTCCATAGCCCTGATCATCGGTAATAACCAAAACAATATTGGGCGGCTCGCTAACTTTAGTAGAGTCCGTAGCTAATGCATTAACATTAATAAGACCTAGCGACGCCGCAAGTAGAACGAAATATCGTAAAAAAAATAATAGATGCATAATAATTATATCTTAAATGAATGTCTTTAGTCATAGCAAAAAGTCGATTAAGAATTTATAAGATCAAAGACTAGCTATGTTAACCCACCTTCCTAACAGTGATGTTTCTGATATGCCCAAGATCAATATAGCTATCATCGGAGGCGGCGCTTCTGGTTACTTTGCCGCAATCACAGCAGCTGAGAGTAATCCATCTGCACAAGTTACAATCTATGAACAGAGTAAGCGCACCTTGCAAAAGGTTAAGGTTTCCGGTGGTGGTCGTTGTAACGTTATTCATAAGTGCTTCGATCCAAATGAACTAGCGACTCGCTATCCTCGTGGTTCCCGAGAATTACGCGCAGCCTTTCACCGCTGGCAACCACAGGATACCCTGGAATGGTTTGCCCGGCGCGGCATTGAACTAAAGGCCGAGCCAGACGGACGCATGTTCCCGCTAAGCGACGACTCGCAGACCATTATAGATTGCTTCCAAAAAGCCACGCGCGAAGCTGGCGTACAACTACGTAAGGAATGTAAAGTGAAGTGCATAAAAAAGAATACTTCATTTATTCTTAATTTTTCGAACGGCACACAAGAATCTGCGGATAAAGTACTGATCGCTGCGGGCTCATTGAAAGCATCCCCGCTTACGCGCTCGCTTGAATCCCTGGGGCATACGGTAGAAGATCTCGCTCCTTCACTATTTGCCTTTAACTTATCCGATAAACGCAGTCACGGCCTCTCGGGGCTTTCCGTAGAAAACGCTCGGGTTACCTTAGTTAAGGATCCAAATTCTGCGCAAACTGGTCCGCTCCTAATTACCCACCGTGGACTAAGTGGGCCCGCTATCCTCCGACTCTCTGCGTGGGAAGCACGTAATCTACAGGAAGCCAAATACCATTTTGAAATTCAAATTAATTGGCTTGGTAATATAAAAGAGTCCCAAGTGCGCCAACGATTCCAAAATCTTAGAGCCGGTAAGACCCAGGTTAAAACGAAAATCTTTGATGAAATTCCACGTCGCCTTTGGGAGCGTCTTGTAGAATACGCAGGCATCGCCTCCGAACAGAAATGGGCGCAATTATCTAAAGCAAAAGAAAATGCTTTGATTGATGAACTCATAGCAGGAAGATTTAGTATACTTGGCAAGACGACCAACAAAGAAGAATTTGTAACTTGTGGCGGCGTTCGTCTAAGCGAGGTCAATTTTAAAACGATGGAAAGTAAACTAGTGCCCGGACTTCATTTTGCTGGAGAATGCCTAGATATCGACGGGATAACTGGCGGCTTTAATTTTCAAGGAGCCTGGACGACTGGACGACTTGCTGGTCTTGCTGTAGCAAGATAGTAACAAAGCAGAAAGAAACATTAAAGTGGCGTGTTTCGACATGCCTTTCACGATGCCCAGTCTTGATATTCGTAATTAGATTACTACAATGTCGTGATCATAATTACTAAATATGCGTATACCCAGCTTATTAAAAAGAAGTAAAGAATCCAAGGCTGGCTTTGCACTTGTTATTAGCCTTAGTCTGATGGCTTTTATACTACTACTAGTACTTTCGATTAATACTCTCGTCATAGTAGAGCAAAAAGGTGCAGATATCGCGAAGCA
>CAJWHF010000003.1 GCA_913041275.1 uncultured Opitutia bacterium | reverse complement strand
GAGATGGCAGAGTTGATTGTAGAGCTTGTACCATCGGTAGAGAAAGTTCGTATGTGCAATTCAGGTACTGAGGCGACAATGTCTACTATACGACTTGCACGAGGTTACACTGGACGAGATAAAATCATTAAATTCTCGGGCTGCTATCATGGTCATGTTGACTCACTACTAGTTAAAGCAGGCTCTGGAGCTCTTACATTGGGAAACCCTGATAGTGCTGGTATACCCGACTGCTTAGCCGCCCAGACTATAGTACTTAATTATAATGACCCAGAGGGACTACGCGATGTAATTGAACAACAAGGAGCAGATATTGCAGCTGTGATAGTCGAACCTTACCCCGCTAATTGTGGGCTAATTCTGCCAAAGACAGGCTATCTAAAACTTATGCGTGAACTCTGCACGGCTAATAATATTTTACTTATTTACGACGAAGTTATGACTGGATTTCGAATCACTTTGGGTGGAGTACAAGAACTAGTAAGCGTCACTCCAGATCTCACAGCTATGGGTAAAATTATAGGTGGTGGACTACCAGTAGGCGCTTTTGGAGGTAAGGCTGAAATCATGAATATGCTGGCCCCTATCGGCCCTGTTTATCAGGCAGGCACTCTTAGCGGAAATCCTCTAGCGATGGCAGCTGGAATTGCATCACTTAAAAAATTAAAAGCGACTAACCCCTACTCTCGTTTAGAAAAAATGGGACAAGTTATTAGGAATAGTTTGAAAGATGCTGCCAAAACAAAAGGTATTTCTCTGCAGATACCCCAAATAGGGTCAATGTTCGCACTTTTCTTTGCAGAGCAACCCGTGCGTAATTACCAAGATGCTATTTCTAGCCATACGAAACACTTTAGTGTACTCTTTAAGTATGCTCTAGAGCATGGAGTCTACTTACCACCTTCGGCTTACGAAACATGCTTTATATCTACTGCGCATGAGGGATCAGATATCGAGCAAGCTGCCGAAGTTTTAAGCCAAGGTATACTTGCACTATAACAGCGTATACCAAATCAAGAATATCGATTAAAATGAATTCTCATGCGAAATATACTTTTTGATTTAGACGGTACTCTAATTGACCACTTCACAACAATTGCTAAGAGTATAGTCCACACACAGCGTACACTTGGGTTACCTGAGAGTGATTATGCCACGGTCCGAACCACAGTTGGAGGATCGCTCCCTGTAACCTTAAGTAAACTATGCGGTGCTGAAAATATTGCTAACGCAGAACCAATATTCCGCGCACATTTTGAAGAGATAATTTTCGATGATGTATTTGCTTTGCCTGGCGCCGAATGGATTTTGAAATCACTCAAAGAAAGAGGTGCTAAGCTTGGGGTTTTCACTAATAAATACACCAGACATAGCCGATCCGTCCTCAAGCACTTAGATTTATTGGACTATTTTGATATGATTCTCGGTACAGGTGAATCCGATTGCCCATATAGAAAGCCTGATCCTATTTTTAGCGCGCATGCTTTAGAAAAAATGAATTGTACCTCCGAGGAAGCTGTACTGGTAGGAGATTCTCAATACGATATAGCTGCATCAGAAGCGGGTTGCATGAATTGTTATTTAGTCGCAACCGGTAGTCACAGTAGTCCAGAGCTGGCTAAATATATAACCGAAGACCAAATTTTTAAAAATCTTTACGAACTGGGCACACAGGCTTTTAAATTACCTGTACCGACAGGGTATATTGTTTAATTTTAAAATGCCTGAATATAAAAAAGTAGCCCGCCCAAGTGCAATACTTTGGGATTTAGATGGCACCCTTATCGATCAAACGGCTCCCATAGTACGATGCTATACAGAGGTTATTACAAGTCTGGGATATCCAAAGCCTGATTGTAATATTATTAAACGAAGTTTGGGAGGTCCATTATCTTCAACTATGCAAATATTCGTAGATACTAAAGACGTTAAAATAGCCTGCACATCTTTTCGAAGTAATTTTCCAAAGATAATGTTTGATGGAATTATTGTGATATCAGGCGCAATCAAATGCATAGAAAGCGCGTACAAAGCACGGATTCCTCAAGCTATATTTACGAACAAAGATGGTAATACTGCACGAGAAGTCAGTCGTTTCGCTGGATTCTCTAATTATATTCCCATATGCGTAGGAAGCTCAGACACCATATGGAACAAGCCAAATATTAAACTTACAGAACACGTTTTAGGTCTATTGAAAGTGAGTAAAAAAGATACTATAATTATAGGTGATTCACCTACAGACATTGATGTAGCGAAAAAAGCAGGCCTGAATTGCTACTGCGTCGCAACGGGTGCTCACTCAGAAATAGAGCTAAATGATGCAGGTGCTGTTACTACGTTTGATAATCTATCTAGTCTTTATGAGTCTTTGATTAGGCCTCTAATATGCAGCGTAGAACCTAACTAAATTTAAAAAATTATGCACCTACTCTTTTTTAAGGTGTGAAACTTGAAACAATGATCCATACAACAAACAAAGTTCGTGTCCGATATGCAGAAACCGATCGCATGGGAGTCGTATATCATAGTAACTATCTTATTTGGTTTGAGACTGCCAGAATACAGATGCTCGATCAAATAGGATTACCTTATCGTGAGATTGAAAAACGCGGACTATTCCTTCCTGTCTTGAATATAAGCGCCGAGTATAAGAGTCCCGCACGTTTCGATGACTGTCTAGATATTCACTTATACATGAAGGCTAAACCTCGAGCGCGCATACACTTCGAATATGAAGTATGTAGAGATGCGGAATTGTTAGCTACCGGAAATTCCACCCACGGTTTTATAGACTCCGCTAGTAAGTGCGTGCGTCCGCCTGAAGACTTGACGAATTTAATTGAGCTAGCTTGGTCCTAAGCAAATAAGTTGATTAAAGTTCAGCTGTTTCTTCGGCACCTACAACGGATTCCTCAAGCGGCACAACTTCTGGTATAGGCCCTAAGTCCTCCTTGAGCTCTAGTGCTAACCAAGGCGCTGCTCTGCTATTATATTGGGAAGAATAATCCGCAATCATTTGCTCGGTCATATCGGGTGCTGCATTACCCCACTCTTGTCGAATATAAGTAATTACACCAGCAATGTCTTTTTCCTTTAGGCCTAAACCACCTGGACCGAAAGCGGGCATATTTCCATTGTATGATTTACCTTTAACAATTAAGGGACCATTAAGACCATTAATCAAAATACGAGCTACAACTTCAGGATGACCTGTCACCCAACTAGATGCTACTAATGGAGGATAGACTCCCGCTACACCATTACCGTTAGCTTGGTGACACTGGGCACATTGATTGCGGTATATTTTAGCACCACGATCGAATAAGGATATTTCTACTGGTTTCGGAGCATCCGCCATAGGGTCGAAATCAGGGGAATATGCGTCCCATCTGTAGCCACCTGAATGTTCTACTAGGTATACTCCTCCCCAAAAACATAAAGCTGCAAAAAAGAACATAAGGAAAATTGGGACTGGTGAAAACCCCTCTTTAGGTTCCTCCTTTTCACGCATAAGTTGCGCATGAACATCCTGGACCTGTTCATCCTGCATTGCAGCCTGTTCCATCGATTCACGACTTTCCGAACTGGAGCTATTGATCTTGTCACTTTTATTCATTATTCTGGAATAATAGCCTCTGGTAAACTGTAGTTAATTTTTAAGCTTAACAAATATTCTACTAAAGCTACTGCTCGTCGGGTCGGTATTATCTCATACCCTTCCTCTGGTCCATATCTTGATTCTGGAGGAAACACTAATGCGTCAGTAGAAACTTCTCTATCAATCTTACGTGTCTCGTAAAGAAAAGCAAATGGTGGCATAGTAGAGCCCTTAGATACAATCTGAGGATTATAAAGATGAAGGTGATTCCAATCACGCCCTGCATCACCAGCGTATCTGCCACCAAGATGTGCTAAATCTGGCCCAGTTCGCATAGTACCTAGAAGTACACGATCTTGCATGATATAATCTCGCGCAACAGTCTGCCTCGGACCCCATCCACGGTCTATATCGGCACCAAAATCAGCGCGGCGTATCTGTTGACTGTGGCAATACATACATCCCAAGGAAATATATTCCTGCTTTCCTTGCTGCGCCAGTCCTACTGATTTTGGAGGATAAAGCGGATCACCTTCGGATACTACCATGATAGATGGGTCATCATCAGAAGGAACAAGCGTCTCAGTAGTCCGCGTCAAACTACCCAACTGAATGTGGCTAGTAAGCACTAAGCCAACAAAAGAGAATGCTAAGGCAAAGAAAATACCACAAAAGAGTAAAGGTAAGTTTTTCATTATCCTACACTGATTTCCTTACTTTTATTTGCAAAAAGCGTGGGTCCTTCTTTTGCACGTAAAGTGCCAGCAGCAAGTAGCATCCAAAAAAAGTTCAAAGCAAAAGCGCAATGTCCAACTGTTAAGAAAAGACCAGATACAGAGCGCGCCTTTAACCAAGGAATTGTATTTTGTACTACCTGCAGAAAAGGGATTTCAGCATTCTTCATTTCCATACCTTGGATCCAACCACCTACCTGAAGTGCAACAACCATAATTGTGATACCTATAGCGCATCCCCAAAAATGAACTTTTATAAGTCCGGCTGAAGGCCACTCACACTTTAGCAGTCGCGGCATCATATAATAGACTCCGCCAAACATAATCATTGTAAAAAATGCGTAGACGCCGTGATGTGCGTGTCCAACGGTAAAATGTGTGAAGTGCGTAATCTCGTTTACTGTTCGCAGTGCCATAGAGGAACCGATGATGCTTACTAAGGTATATGAAATAGCTCCAAAAACTACGAATCGCAAAGTCGGACTACGCCATACTTGCTTATGCATCCCGACTATAGACATGTGGTGATTTATGCCAACTACTATGACCGGAATTACCATCATGACTGAGGCCACAATACCTGCTGAAATAAGCCAAACAGGGATCGGACCACCTATGAGGTGGTGGATGCCTGCCCAATTGTAAAAGATTGCCAACGACCAGAAGCCAAGCACGGAAAGATAGTAGGAATAGATAGGACGCCCTAATACTTTAGGGATAAGGTAGTAAGCAGTCGCTAGTGCCATCGGCGTGAACCAAAGCCCTAGCACATTGTGAGCGAACCACCAATTAGTGACCGATTGCACAACACCTCGCGCTGGAAACCATATAATCATGACCTGAGCAACTACATAGAGCCACGGGAACCAGAAAAGCGCGGCAAGTATGTACCACTGGGAGACATAGACATGGTCACCTTTACGGAAACGGAATGCAATAACTCCCCAGACTCCAATTAATGCATAGGAAAAAGCCAATAACGGGGTGGCATACCGCGGGATTTCTAACCACTCAACTGAAGTCATGTCTCCACTAAGTATACCGAATACGCCGATTGTAAGGCCGATATTCCAAAAAATACCAGCAATTAGCAGAATGCCCTTATGTTGGATGGGTGCTCTGCAAAGTCTAGCCATAATCCACAGCCCTACTGCAAAGATTATGTTACTAGCCCAACCCAAGGCCATGGCATTGAGATGTGCTGAACGAACACGCCCGAATGTTAGAAACTCGAACGCCCCTGCAAAGTCGGGCGAGTGAGACTTAACCGCTGCAAGCAAAGCAAAAACAGTTCCAAGCATTAGCCAGCCTATTGCAGATATAACGAAAAATATAGCTGCCGAGCGAATTGATGTATCAATTTCGCTAAGCTCTGCCCTTACAGATTCACTGCGAGAACTGTAGGGACTAGAATTGTAAGAATTCGGCATCTTAAGGGGTTATCAATTAAATTTAAAATTGTGATATGTTTAATGTGAGAACCTAGAAAAAAATAAGTAGTTTCGTAAATAACTTATAACTTCTTATTATTTTCTGGGAATGAATCAGATACTTCACCTTCAGGCTCTTCATCAGTAAATATCGTCCTAGCTTGTTTATCGAAGTCGCGGAGCTGACCTCTTTTAGAGCTCCAATAGAGAGCTCCAACTGCTACAGTAAAAAAAACGACACCCATGAAAATCAGGGGAACTAAATCAGTATAGCTTTCTGCGTCCATGATGTCGCTATAGGTCCAGATTATTCACGTTGTTTATTTGTCTAGCAGTTTCATTAGCTAAATCTGGATCAGCATTCGTTTCACCTAAAATTGGTGTTACTTCTTTTGTCTTATACATTTCTACAGTATGACGCATCGCTTCATCAATTGGAACACGTGCGATACCCGAGATAGGGTCTATTAATTCCAAACTATTAAGTTTTTTTATACCAGCAGCGCGAGATTCATCCGCTTTAGCTTGCCGTTCAGCCACGACTTCAGCATCTACAGGATCAGGTCTGTTAGGCAAATAAGATAGAAAGAGAATAAGTGCGAAAATAAGTATCGCTCCCAAGCTACCCAAAATAGTCAGCAGAAAATTACTTTTAGATATAGGAGTTTTAGGCATCAAGGTTACTCAGAATAGTTTAATGACTCTAATATATTTGGGTCACGTATAGGAATAGGTTCGGTTTTTTTCATACTACGGCACATTGCGAAGATACAGAATCCACCGATTCCAATAAAAGCAGTAAAATCATAGGGAGTGATAGTGAACTGCCTTACTAAATAGCCCTCCCCGTGATCGGGAACAATCAGCTTACCTGGTAGTATATTCCAGTAAAGATCGAGAATATGAAATAATAGGATCCATATAGAAACACCTACCGTGCGCCAAATAACTACTTTAGTTTTATACCAAAGTAATAAGAGGAATGGGATCAAGAAATGACCAAAAATCAAACCCATACTTACCCACCACCAACTGTTTAATTCACCATCAAAATTTTTCTCACGCATGTTGTACCAAAAGGTTTCTTCTGGAATATTGGCACTATATATTAAGAAATACTGGGAAAAACTGATATATGCCCAAAAGACTGTGAAGGCTAGCATCATGCAAGATATGTCGTATCGGTGGGATTGTTTAAGAATTCCCTTTAGATAGCCCTTCGTCGCAAGAATAACGCAAAGTATGATGATAGAAGCTAATGCCGCACGTATACAAGCGGCAAAAAACCAAACCCCATACATTGTAGAGAACCAGTGGTACTCTAAAGACTTGAACCAATCAATTGATGCAAATGTAGCTCCAATAGCACATAAAAATATCCCTAAGGAAGAAAGACGACGTGACCAATGCGTGTTATTGGCATTACCTGATACGTCAGTGTCGAAAGACCACTTACGTAAAATAGTAGAAATCCCAATGAACACTGCAAAGATAGCAACAGCACGTGCGATGAAAAAGGGAATGTTAAGAAAAGGTGACTTCCAAACGTAAAGCGGGTCTTCCGCTACCGTGCCGTGTCCAGGCAGTTCATTGTATCCATCCATCCACTTCCAAAGAAGGCCTGGATTATCGTGAAATAAAGGAATCGCCAGCAGAGGTAGAAAAAGTATGAGCAAATATGGGAATGCTGCAATACAGTGCTCGCACTGCCGACGAATAATAGTGGGCCATCGAGCATGAAAGACCCACCAAATTTGAATTAGAAATAGCATACCAACCAAAATGGAAAGCCAGAATCCTATTGCTATAAGCCAGCTTAAAATAGGACGCACTTCGCTAACATTCCAACCCTGCTTAAAACCAAACAGTGAGATGGCAGTACCGATTACTCCAATAACAAGCGCTATAGTGCCTACTTTGGTTGATTTAGAATTAGATATGTTAGCATTCATAACATTATAAACCTAACACATTGCGTTGAGCAGCTGTTAGTTCGCTTACACTAGCGTTCTGGGAGAATTGAAGAGCTCGGACATAAAGTACTACTGACCAAGCTTCTTCCGCAGACAAACGATCTCGGAGTCCATACATCAATCCTTTTCCATTCATGATTACATCATAAATATAACCATCTGCCTCGTTACGAAGACGGTCATCATGGTAACTAGCTGCCAGTACGCCATAGGGCTTAGTTACACCATTACCATCACCTGCAGAACCATGGCAAGATACACAGAAAATTTCATACTTTTGCCTACCCTTCTCTACTTGCTCGAAGCTAACATCAGTGGGCAAAGTACGTACAAAAGAGCCATCGGGTTGCTTTCCTTTGTTAAAGGCTACATCACCTAGTCGACGGTCGACAAAATCCTCAGAAAACACTTCATTTTGATTAAAATAATTTCCGCGAGCCACGGCACCACTTGGTATCGGGCGATCATTACGACCATCGTCAAAAAATTCATTTTCAGCTTGTGGTTTGTAGCGAGCCTGACGGTCCATGTCCGGAAAGACCTCTAGTGGTGGTTTTTTACTAAGCGATCCACGGAACCCAAGGATCGAAACCGTTGCGACAATAGTAAAAACAAAGATAGCAAAAAAAATACGCATGATAATATCCTAAGCGGAGACCTCCTCTATGTCTTTTCCACCAATTTCCTCTAAAAATTGACGCGTAGCTACTGGATCGTATTGACCGTCGATAGACTCAATAGCGATTACTAGTCTATCGCCTGAAACTTCCAAAAATGTTTCGCTATTAAAAAGTGGACTGTAGTGCTGTGGTAGAAAATTAGTGATAAACATACCACCTAGTGTACCGAAAGCTGAGAGAAGGATTGTCATTTCGTACATTATCGGAAATGGAAAAACAGGACTAAAAAACGGCTGGCCACGAACAATCAAAGGATAGTCAAAAGCATTCATATACCAGACCATAACTAGGCCGAAAGAAAAGCCAGTAATACCGCCAATAAATGTAAAGATTGGCACTTTAGAACGTGGTTGCCCTTGTGCTTCAGGCATACCATGCACTGGAAAAGATGAATAAGTATCCCACTTTTTATAACCAGCATCCCTCACCTTTTCCGCCGCATGGAATAATGAAGGAGTGTCAGGAAATGATGCGATGATTCCGTATTTATCAGACATTAGTGGGGATCTCCTTGGCTATGATCGGTATGGCCATGCGGATCAGCAGCTGGCATGACAAATTTAACTTCCGCGATTGGCATAAGAGGCAGGAAGCGTAAAAAGAGAAGAAAGAGCACTGTAAAAAGACCAAATGTACCGAAGAAGGTAAGGATGTCGACAATCGTGGGTGAATAATATCCCCAGCTAGAAGGTAGGAAATCATTAGCTAATGAGGTCACAGTGATTACGAATCGCTCAAACCACATGCCTACATTAATGAAGATCGACATAATCCACACAAGCGCTGCATTTTTGCGTACCTTCTGGAACCAAAATAACTGAGGCGTGAAAACGTTACAGCTGAACATCATAAGATATGCCCACCAGTATTGACCAAAAGCACGATTAATAAAGGCGAAGCTCTCGTATGGGTTCGCACCGTACCACGCGATAAAGAACTCCATGATGTAGGCATAACCGACTATAGAGCCAGTACCCAGGCATATCTTACACATATTATCTATGTGGCGCTGTGTAATAAGATCATGTAATCCATACAGCGCACGCAGCGGTAACATCAGTGTGAGCACCATACCAAATCCTGAGAAAATAGCACCTGCCACAAAATAAGGGGGGAAAATAGTAGTGTGCCAACCAGGTAGTACTGCTAGAGCGAAGTCGAAAGAAACGATGGTGTGAACAGAGAGAACCAGTGGAGTAGACAACCCTGCAAGAACTAAGTAAGCCATTTCATAGTTACGCCAATGATTACCTGCATTACGCCAACCCATAGCAAAAATTGCGTAAAGATTCTTACGGAAATAATCCATGCCTTTGGCTAACGCACCGGCACTCTCGTAAGCATTCTTATTGAGTCTTTGTACTGCACGATCACGAAGAACTGCTAGATCCGGTATCATACCCATGTACCAGAAAAGCACGGAAACAGTACCATAAGTCGATACAGCGAATACATCCCACTCTAGTGGAGAACGGAACTGCGGCCAAATCGCGTTACTATTAGGAATTGGAAACAACCACCAAGCGAACCACACCCTACCAACATGGAACAAAGGAAAAACTCCTGCACAAACAACTGCAAAAATTGTCATCGCTTCTGCCGCGCGATTAATAGAAGTACGCCATCCTTGTTTTAACAGACAAAGTACAGCCGAAATAAGTGTTCCCGCATGACCAATACCAATCCAAAAAACAAAATTCACAATCGCCCAACCCCAATTTATTGGATTAGCCAAACCCCAAACACCTACGCCTGTACTAACTAACCAAACTAATCCGATACCAGTAAAAGAAGCAGTCATCAGTGCTACCACCATACAAACCCACCACCATAAAGGAGTCTTTGTTTCTACAACACGGCAAATTTTATCAGTCACCCAATTAAAATCGCGATTATTAGAGACAAGTGGTTCGTCCTTCAACTGGGCAGGCTGGACTCTAGCTAATAAAGCTGCCTCTGGTGCATCCAAAGAACTATTTTGTGTCGTGCTAGTCATCGGTATTAGATCAAAGTATCAAAATTAATGAGTAAGTGATGCCTCTTTAATGTGTGGAGAATGCTCCTCTTTACTGTACTTACCACTACTACCATAGCGCTCTTTATATTGAGCGTATGCGTAAGGCTTTTCATAAGCATCAGGCATCTTCGAATTTGGATTACGTAATCGAGCAAGATAAGTAGTACGTGGGCGCACGTTTAAGTAGCCTAAAACAGAATAATTACGGTCACTTGCCTTCATTTTCGAAACCTCAGAATTAGGATCAGAAATATCACCAAATGTTATAGCATCAGTGGGGCAAACTTGCTGACAAGCAGTCTTAATAGTCCCATCTTTTACTTTAATATTACCTGAGGCACCTGCTCTACGCTTCTGGTCTATTTTTGCTGCCTCTATACGCTGGGTACAGTAAGTGCACTTCTCCATCACACCTCTCATGCGTATCGTAACATTAGGGTTCTTTTGCATTTTATGCAGCTCCGGTTCGTCCACAGGACCTAGAGGACCTTTATAGAATTCACCGATCTGGCGCTTATTCCAGTCAAAGAAATTAAACCTTCTTACTTTATAGGGGCAATTGTTAGCGCAGTATCGTGTGCCAACACATCGATTATAAGCCATCGTATTTAGTCCCTGATTATCATGTACAGTCGCGTTGACAGGGCAAACCTGCTCGCAAGGTGCATTCTCACAATGCTGGCAACTAACACCCATGAACGAGACTTGTACGTCTTCTGGGATTTCCTCTTGGTCGTATTTCTCTGCAGAAAAATAACGATCTATGCGCATCCAATGCATTTCGCGACCACGTAGTACCTGGTCTTTTCCAACGATGGGCGTATTATTTTCACTTTGACACGCAACGACGCAAGCAGAGCAACCGAAGCACGTATTCATATCTACCGCCAAACCCCATTGTTGAATATCGGGAAATTTAGCACGAGCCTCATCGCCCTTCCATACTTTTACATTGGGAGCAGGTTCCGCAAAACTTGGATGTTTATACGCAGAATTACCACGATACTGACCGGTAGACTTATCTTGAAGAGTCTTACCCTCGTCCTTGCCGTAGTTTGCCGGTGCATGAGACTCAACTCCCATCTTAGTAGCAAAGTCCGGATGCTTAGCATAGTATTCAGCGGTACCTTCACGAACAATTGCGCGGCCCTCCATTGACCAGTGCTCTTGTGTGTTGGCGAGTTCATAGACCTCTGAAGTTAATTGTATTGTAGCACTTGTATGGGCTCCTGATTGTTTTGCGGTGCGCACAGAGTAAGCATTAAAGCCTACGCCCTGCCCTACGCGGCCTACAACTTTACGACCCATCCCTAGAGGTAATGCTACTGTGTAATTAGCCATTCCAGGAAGCACATGAATCGGGCCTTTGACCTTACGGCCGTTAAGATCAAGCTCGGCAACTACGGCTTGTTCTTTGCCACGCTTGAACTCAGCCTTGTTCGTTTGCAATGTACCCTTTGCCCCTTCAAAGAATTTACTATCCTTATTCATGGGCTTTTTGTTAGGGAATATTTGGATACCATCCCTTTTTTCCAATTCTTTAGCCAAACGTGGGCTCACAAGAATAGCATTATCCCAAGTAAGCTTCGTCATCGGATCCGGGCACTCCATCATCCAACCATTATTTGCATACCGGCCATCACCAGCATGAGAACTAGCTGTAAAAATGACCTCCAAGCTCGAGGCGCTTAACTCGGGTATCACAAGTTCACTGATATTTATCGAATTTATATAATTACCTGAATCGGCTAAAAAAGGGCTGAAGCTAGACCCTTCAAGTAGTCCATCGCTTAGGAATTTATTAAAGTCTAATCCGCCCTGAGCTTTAAAGGTTTCCTGTACTATTGAGTATGCGTCGCGGACTGCAGATCCACTAATAAGAGCTAGTACTTCCAACTCGTTGAAAGTAGGGAAAAGTGGCTCAATCATCGGTTGCACTGGAACGAGTGTACCGTCAAATGTCCTACCGTCACCCCAGCTTTCTAGGTAGTGGGATGCGGCAATTGTGAAGGTCGCTAGTTTAGCTGTTTCGTTTTTGTCGCTACCAAAATAAATACTCTCGCGGGCCTTAGCTTGGCAACTAACCCAATCTAAATTCGCCGGTGCATTATAAGCTGGATTGCCACCCAGCACGACCAGAGTTTTCACATTACCCTCGTTCAAACGATTTGCAGCGGCTTGTATGCCTAACTCTGCATCTGCTACCTCTACGTACTTTACCGGTGCTTCCAGCGCCTCATTAATTGCGAAAACAATAGCATGCGCAGATTTGGAGAGGCCATCACCTGCAACTACCAAAGACTTACCAGAAAACTCTATTAGATCGTTGGCACACTCTCGCACCCAATTACGATCTACATCTAGAGACTCGCCAATTTTTTTGAGAGTATTTATTAACGCGCGGTCGCCATTCTTTTGCTCAAGAATATCCACTGCAATAAGCGCGGCGAAAGCGCCGATTTGAGATGCGCTAAGTCTAAGGCGGTGATCTGCAGCAGCTCCAGTTGAAGACATTACACTTTCCACTGAATACAAGCGACTCATATCCTTCGCATCTTTTGAATCTTTTACTCTTCTGGCCTTAGCGTAATCACGTACAAAACTGGTGTGCCCATCAGAACTTGATAGAAAGTCAGCATCTAGTGACAAAACACGTTTGGCTTTACTAAAGTCAGGAATTGAGCGTAGGGATTTCCCGTAAACCGCCTTGGCAGCCTTCTCTGAGTTAGTTTTATCTATAGCAGCATATTCTGCCCACAAAGCCTTAGGGAATGTTTCTTTAATCGAAGCAGCAAGAAAAGCTCGACTAGGGGAAGTACTAGGCTCTGCTAAAAAAACAAGCCCTTCTCCTTGGTCAGCAAGATGAGCTTTATGAATTTCAGTAAGTCGATCTCGCACCCGACTAATGCTCACACTAGACTTGGTCGCTCGGTCAGGATCATAAAGGTCAAGAATGCTAGCCTGAGTGTACACAGTAGTCGCACCACCATAAGGCTTGTAGCTAGGATTTCCTTCTATCTTGGTTGGACGTCCAGAATGTGTTTCCACAATAACAGGAATATTGTCGCGGATGCCAGGTTGAGAGGAACTGTAATAAATGGGAATACCCGGAATAACGTTCTCAGGTGCCTTCGAATAAGGCAAAATAACTTGCTCTGGGCGACGGCATCCAGACATACCAAGACCAGCAAGTCCGAAAGAAGCAGCCATAACTTTCATAAATTGGCGACGGTTAACGCCCTCAATTTCGGATGCCCCTGAAGGAAACTCACGTTCCATCCAGTCCTTGAAAGCAGGCGTTTCTGCCAGATCGTCAAGGCTCTTCCAGTAGCGTGGGCCTGTGTATTCAGAATTTTTCATTACTTAAATATAATTTAACGGTGACAACCAGAGCAGCTTTGTGGTGGGTTAACTTTCCAGTCGTGAACGAATCCGGCAGCCATTTCATTAAATTCTTCAGTTTTCGGCCTCTCCCAAGCCAAATTATAAACTTCCTCAGGCGGACGTATATACTCTTCAGGATTTCGGTGACAATCTAGGCAGAAACCCATGCTAAGAGGTTTATCATGATGTACTACTTTCATTTGATCGACACGGCCGTGACATTCGACGCAGCTGATGCCTCGATTAACATGGACTGCGTGATTAAAATATACGTAATCAGGGGTTTTGTGAATGCGAACCCAAGGAATGGGCTCCCCTGAAGCGTAACTCTCACGAACTGGAGCAAGGATAGGGTCGTCTTTACGGACCATACTGTGACAGGACATACAAACTTCGGTAGCAGGGACATTCGAGTGCTCTGATCGATCTACGTTTGTATGACAATAACGACAATCAATCTCTAACTGACCAGAGTGAAGCGCATGACTAAAGGCTACCGGCTGTGTAGGAGCATAACCAACGCGAGTATATTTTGGAGTGGCATAGTAGGTGAAACCCGCAATTACCGCTGTCTTTATCAAGATAACAGCAACAACTACTTTAATAGGAATCGTATTGACCCACTTGGGAAATACATTGGCCATGTCTTAAGTTTAATAAAAATATATATGTAAAAGTGTAGAGTTCTAGACTTTACGTTCTATAGCTCCTTTAGCTGCTTGGACACGCCGAAGAGCGGTATTGGGCGCACTTACCAGAGATGAATCTACTTTAACATTAGTACCTGATCTGGACGAGAAAGAAGCTACAAATATAGCAGCAATTGCTGCTCCTGTACGCTTAAGGAAACCTTTACGATGAATATTAGAATCGTTATACATATTTATAACTATTCTAATTAATGTTTTTAACTAAAATGACAAATCATTTCGAGCAATATGTAGACGATTTTTCACCATGTTACAATATCGATAAGTAGTAGAAATAATATGTATTAGCGCTTCTTAATATAAGAATTTTGGCTTACTGCTCGGTACATCACAAGAAAACTAGATATGAGCATAATTATAGCTGCGATTACAGGTGTTAAGGCTCCTACTGCTGCCAAAAAAACTCCAACCAAGTTATACAATGCCGCAAAGAGCAAACTACCCCACAAGCGTTTGTGTATGGATCTTGATAATCTAATTGCTTCAGGAATAGCTGTTAATCGATCCTCTGATAAAATAGCCATGGCAGCAGATCGCGCTAGCCCCACCCCACTGTCCATAGCGATCGATCCACTAGCAGCTGTCATAGCCGCCGTGTCATTGATTCCATCCCCTACAAATAATGGAAACTTTCCGTCCGCACGCGAATCAGTGACGTATTGAACTTTATCAGCAGAAGTAAGTCCTATTTCTAATCCTATTTCTTCTGGAAATTTAATATCTGGTGAAGGGTCCCCAGTTAAGACCCTCGCGTCAATATCTAGCCCGTTTAAGTCACAACAAACCTCGCTAACACCATTTCGAAGACGCTCGCGTAGTACAAAACAAAATACTAGTTCTTCGTCGTACCAAACAAAAATACGTTTGCCTCTTTTTTCATGCAGCTTATGGAGCACCTCCTGCATCGATTCAGACGTGTCATATAAATCCTCATCTCCTACGAGGACCTTCTTTGAGGTACCTCCATAATTTAAAAAGAACTCTATACCTGAACCTGGAATTAAGCGTAAATTTTTAATTTGGTCCTCAATAAATATATTATTATCACCTAAATACTGGCTAATGGCACGGGCAACCGGATGCTTAACGCTGGACTGCGCCTGCACTATAGAGGAAATCAGTGCAATGCGTTCAATCGGTAGAGGTTCTTTAGTCCAAGTATCCACCACTTGAAGACTTGATTCACTCAAAGTGCCAGTTTTGTCAAAAAATACCTGACGCGTTTGAGCCAAGGTATCTATTAACGCACCATCGCGACTAATTAAACCCATCTGCGCGAGGCGAAATAGCCCATGTGAAATTGCTACAGGAGTAGCTAAACCCAGTGCGCATGGGCAGGCTACTAGTAAAACTGCCATGCTATTTAATACGGCATCTACCCAAGTACCTGCTAGAAACCAAAACAATGCAGTACCAGCGCTTATTACTAATACTAATGGAAGAAAGTAACTAATAAAGACGTTCGCTTTTGATTGAAAAATAGAAGGTCGACCATCAGGAGAGTCTAAAGCATCTAAGATTTTATCCAATTCACGACCACCCAGTGTCTGCTCAACTTCAAGAATAAAACGGCTATCAACAGACCATGTTCCTGCTCGCACTTTATCTCCGGGCTGGCGAATAACTGGCAATGGCTCGCCAGTCAAAGCAGTCTCTTCTACATAACCACTTCCTTCCAATATTACTCCATCCGCAGCAAAAGAAGCTCCTGGATCTACTCTAAGTAATTCTCCGACTGGTATATTGGATATATGTTTTTCCACCCACTGACCCGTTTCACTACGTACGATAGCACAATTGAAGCGATCTTTTAGAACTTCGCTTTCTCGCTTGAGGTTTGAGTGGGAACGTTCACCTAGGATCCTACCAAAAGTATAAATAGCTATAACTATTGCTATGACCTCGTAGAAGACATCTCCCCCCCCGCTTATAGAACCTGCAAGCGAACCTAAAAAGGCAGCCAATAAGCTCAGAGTAAAAAGACCCTCAATCGATATACGCCGCGCTTTTAACATCTCCCAAGTTGACACAAATAAAGGGGGGCCAAGTACACCCATAACTACCAATGCCGAGATTATCAGACCGCCATGTAAAATTAGATACGCGGGAGAGACAAAAGAAGGCGGTGTCATATTTAGCGCTAAGGAAAATACCATCCCTTGACCTGCAAATACACAAGCTACTGCAATGCGTAACCAATGACGAGAAGTCTTCAGATCCAAGTCCTCGAAATCTTCTGAAACAGTATGACAAGACATACAGGTCGATGATTTATTCTCAGCGGCCATTAAGTTATAAAAATATGTTAATTTACCGAATTAATATTTAGGTGAATTAAGTCGTGAAAATATAAATAATCGAAACGCTCTTATTTGTAAGGTTAAGAATCACGAACAATACACTACTATTTTGTATTGTTAAAATGGTGCGGGTAGACGGAATCGAACCGACGACCTCTGCGTGGAAGGCAGATGTTTTACCTCTAAACTATACCCGCGAAGAATAAGACAGAAGATGTCTAGTACTGCACCTTCAGGTCAAGTCAGGAATTTAATTCCTAACTGAAGATGCACTGAAAACTTTAGAAAAAGAAATAACGTATACTAAGCATTGAAGATGTTTCTATCGAGAAACATGCGCGGCATACAGGACATAATAAAAATTATTTTTGGCTCAAAAAATCTTCGAGCATCGCCTCAGTAAGAGCGCCACCTGCGTTGTGAGCGCGTTTATTCATCTTATAGTGCACTACTACCCCATCCATATAGCTATAAATATCATATGTATTACTCTCTTCGGTGGGTTGCTCTAATTGATCACCAGTAAAGCCGTAGTGCTTAGCCCATAAAAAAGTAGATCGCTCTGCGTTAACGAAATGCAGTTTACCCTCTTTAGCCCTAATTCCAGTAGATGGACCTCCTACATAAGGGACTAATTTATCATCTTCACCAGAAACATTCATCAGAAACTTCCCTTTTAAAGGTAGGACAGTTTTAGTGTAATTGTTTTGGTCTCCTTTAGCTTTGAAAGCCGCCCCATCATGCTGCCAATTATTTAGCTGACTTACCAAAGTAATATAATGAGTAAAACAATCTAGCCTTGTCTCAATAGCTATCTGAT
Source organism: uncultured Opitutia bacterium (assembly GCA_913041275.1). Lineage (GTDB taxonomy): Bacteria > Verrucomicrobiota > Verrucomicrobiia > Opitutales > Coraliomargaritaceae > Thalassobacterium. The sequence goes on along the minus strand of CAJWHF010000003.1, from coordinate 37,527 downwards.
TGACCATTGCGGCACCATTAGAACTACCCATGAGCGTGACACCACTTGCTCGAACATTAGAATAACTAATTAAATCAGTCACAATAGCTTCGATGAACTCTCGATCCGGCGCTTTTGAACGCTCGGAAACAATATTCCAACTCTTCTTATAGCCTTGTGCAAAAACCATAATATATTCGTCGGAAATTTTTCTATACCTACGCGCTATACCTTGAGCTTTTTCTGCATTTCCGCCGTTTCCATGCAGAAAAATAAACAATGGTAGCGCTTTGCCTTTCGCAGTAGGTGGCACTTTCACCCAGTAGGTGCGATTAAAGTTCTTTTCTTGGGACCAAGACTGCACGATTTCATAACGCCCTGATTGGAGAATTTGCGCATAACTAAAATTAATGTAAGTAAGTAGGAAAAACAGAGGAAAGAGAAAACGAGCAATCATGGCAGTATATGAAATCTTTGATAAATAAAACTATTCACTAACCATAAGAGACTTCACAATAGAACTGAGTTCCGAATTATCCAAAAGTGGCAAGAAGTGAACTTTCATGCGGCGACGGGTATACTCATCACTATCTTTAAAGCATTCCAAAATCTTAATTTTATAACTAGTATTAGGAGCAGTTTTTATTGCCCTAGCGGCCAATTCTAAACGACGATTTGCATTTCGTTCGATCTCGTCACGGGTTAGTATTCGAGTTAGACCCTTTAAGGCTGCCCTTTGATCGTCTACAGTAGAAGATTCATCTAATACAAGTTCGATCCATACTTCACCTGCCGTGTATTTAGGCCATCGCCCTAACATACGGATGGCCAGGGAGCGAAGGGGACTAGTTGGTAGCATGATTTGCTCCTTAAGGTAGTTTAATGATCCCCCAGTAGGTATGCCATCGATTATAACCATTAATGACTCTTTCTGCTCTAGCGTAGTAGAGGAAGATTTTAAGATCGGTTCAAAAGTGCTTTGCCATAAATCATCTCCTTTGTTAATACGCAAAGCAGCTTTCTTCAGAGATTGTTGAGCCTGACGCTTAAAAACATCATTAGATACTATTAAATTGGCTAAACTCTTGCAGTTCTCTATATCACCAGCGGCTTCGATAGCTTTAAAGCCTGCCTTGCGTAAAACGTCTATTTGACTAGGGTCTATTAAGTCACTAAAAACGCTAGCTGATCCGTCAGGATTACGAAGTACAAGTGGCGTAATAGCAGCTATTCGCTCTTGAATATCTGAAGTAGATTGCCCACTGACAACTTTCAAAAGATGCTCATCGACTAATGGCAATTCTAACTGAGTGATCGCATAGGTAATCGCAGGATTACTATCATCCTCTTGAAATTCATGGTATAAAGCATGGAAACTTGCTTCGCCTCCAATCGACGCAAGAGCGTAGACGATTTGATTGAACGTCTCGCCCTTAGAATCTACTAATAGACTAATTAAATCACCTTCGTACTCACTCAAGCCGAGTTCTGATATTGCACCTAGTACTGTCAATTTATCTGAAATGGATAAGCTACTGAACGTCCGAACAAATTCTCTCTGATACGTAGTATCCAACTCCATAGCAGTACGCACGAGTGCCTGGCGCTGATAAGCGCTACTTTCTGCAAAAGCAATTTTAAATGACTTCTCTGCTTGATACTCATCTAAGGCATGCAATTTTACGAAAGCTTGAATTTGTAGACTACAATTAGCACCATTTTCTAAATAATATTTTAGATATCCAGATCCTATTGATTCAGTGGTATCAAGGATAGCTCTTATTTTATCCTCGCGCGAAATAGTACCTACGACGGCATCCTCGATCGGATGTGTATACGCAAGCGCTCCTCCAAGACGACCAATTGCGTTACAGGCCGACAGAGCTAATATGGAGTTATCGCTCTTAATGTAAGGAGTAATATGAGGCACCGCGCTAACATTTCCATGCTCAGCTAAAGTAGCAATGATTCCAACCTTTAGTGAATCCTCTACGCGTGGTAGTTCAGCAAGCAAAGCTTCAAAAGCGACTAATGAGTCTTTTCGGCTCTCGAGTAGACGTCGCGCGAGTAAAGCGAGGTCCTTTTCTCCTAATAAATTAGCAACAACAGTAATAGAACGTTCCGTACCTATTCGGTCTAAAAATCGAAGAGATTGTTTCTTTCCATCAAGTGTTGAATTCGATGACTCTAAAACTGATATTAACTTATCTTCAACAGAACCCATTTCACTGGGATTCGTCGTAATAATAATTTTATCAATCTCAGTAACAACAGTCGCATCACCTCCCTTACCTAATTGGTACTCGGATAAATTAGTCCACACATCTGCGTTTATAAACGGGTTAAATAGTATAAACCCATAGAGAACTAGTAAAAATAGCTTCATCATTTAAATACTGACTTAGTTAAATTTGCCATGGACCACGTCGAGCGCGATCGACGAAGGAGCTTGCTTCGATGTCATCAATAAAATCCTCTTTAACTGGATCCCATTTTAGTGTTCGATTCAGCTTAATTGCGATATTACCGAGATGGCAAAGCGAAGCTGTACGGTGAGAACACTCGACATCCCGAAAGGGTCTTTGGCGCGTCTTAACACAGTGTATAAAATCTTCAACAAGTGTTTTTGCTCCACCTGAATACCAACGTAAGCCGCGTGGAATTTTAACGTTTTTATTGTTAGTACCATTAACGTAACCGCCCTCACATTTGTAGAAAGAACCATTTTGTACATTTATCGACTGGCCCGTAGCAAATTCAAAGCGCATTGGTTCACCTAGTTTGGGCGGCACTATTCTACTTGGGCCCGTATGGTCGAGTTTCATTCCGTGCAAAAGGCCACCAAATTTGTGACCGCCCCAATCAGTCATTAGTCCACCAGAATAATCCACCCAACTACGCCAACCCATCTTGCCAGCAATATCATAACTACCCGATATACGTCGTTCATGGTACGGTGCCCAGGGAGCAGGCCCTAACCACATATCCCAATTTACTCCTGGTGGAACAGCTTGCTCTCCTAGGTCACACTCGAACGCATGTGTACCTGGATTTGTATTGCCTTCAAGGACCTTACCAAAGCGGCCGCTATTTACTAAGCAAGCCATTGCTCCATAGTCTTCCAGTACTCTTTGACTTCCACCTGCTGCTACACGACCATACTTACGCGCAGTTTCTACAATCTTTCTCCCTTCACCAATTGTCAAAGTTAGTGGCTTCTCGCACATGACGTCTTTACCAGCTTTGCAAGCGTCAATCATCATCTGAGCATGCCAGTGATCTGGAGGTGCGCAAAACACCATATCGATATCACTACGCGCAAGTATCTCCCTATAGTCTTCATACGCAGCACAATCATTATTACCATAATGATTGTTCACACTACCTTGTACGTCTTCCATTTGTTTGCGCTGAACATCATTGACTGCGACGACCTGGATACCGTTTTGTTTTAAAAATTCTTGGAGTACCTTACTACCTCTTCCGCCCATGCCTAAGCCGGCCATTACGATACGATTACTCGCAGCAGGCACCCCATTTGCACCCAACGCGTTTGAGGTAATAATCTGAGGGAAAGCGACTGCCGAGATGCCAGCAGTCTTAATAAAATGACGCCGAGTAAGGAAAATTTTCTTCATTGATAATTGTATCTATTAATCAGGAAATAAATTAAAATCCTACAGGGAGAGGCCGTGCTGCACCATTACCCACTTCTGCGCTAGGACGAGAATCAGCTTCAAGGTCACCTAACGCAAACTGTATACCGTTTAGAAAGTGCTGTAGAGCCATCTTATTATGAAAAGTCTCTTTATTGTGCCCTAAATTTGAGTAAAAAACACGTGATCCCGCATATTTTCGTATCCAAGAAACAGCATAGTCGTTATCTTTTCGCTTCATACCTTCCCTTTTCATATCTTCCCCACTCAGGTCAAGGCTTAGTAGAATACGTAGTTTCTCGCGGGTAAAATGCTCATCATCTTTATATTGATAAATCTCGTCCATAATTTGATCGCCAGTATGAATGTGCTTACAAATTGGATGTGAAGGCTCTTCATTGTACAGAGAGATCATCGATTGTCTCCACCAAGGATGCCCGTCAAAGATACCTCCCATCGCCTCTAAGTAATTGGACCAATCCGCATGGCAGTCGGTCGCAGCATGAATCCCTATCAGACCACGATCCTGTTCGAGAAATTTTTCAAATGCCTCCCGTGCCTCGCCTTCAGGAATCGCATCGTTACCCGTAGTACTGAGCATAATGATACCGTCATAATCCATAAAATTCTCATCTTTAAAAACCTCTGAATCCTCAGTTGCGACTACACTAAAAGCGCCTGTTCGCTTGCCTAATTCAGTCAAGCAGTGAATGCCGTAAGGGATAGAGTCATGGCGAAAGCCTTGCGTGCGAGAATAGATCAGTACAGTACGTGTTTTTTTTGGTTCCTGAACTTCCAATGAGGAAATAGCCTCATTTAAGGAATCCTCAAAATTATCTATATCATTAGCATTAAGATAAATTACTGAAGTGCTCATGCTAAACATAGAGAGCGTGATTAGGAGTTTATTTATATTAAGCATTCGGAACTTTGTTTCTAGTTTTGAAGTGTCGAATAAGAAGATCAAATAGATACAGAAAAGAACCTATTTAGTCAGTCATTAAAAAAGTTAAATAGCAAATTAACATAGGTTCCGACCCAAGAAATATGCAAGATGTATAAATATATGAAAGAAGGATTCCAATTCTGAGAGTACTTTGCGTATATTAAGAACAAGTAAATTACCTTAATTAATTCGAACAATGCAAAATACACCGAACACAACCTTTTAAAATTTAGACTAAATACGTAAGGTAGGTCACTTATTCACCTGATAACTGTAACATAAACCGAAACATGAATATTCATAAATACATACTCTTTTTTTGGATCTTACTATCTTGCCTACTTCATTCTAAAGAAAATAGACCTAACATCATCCTAATAATGGCAGATGATCTAGGCCTGGAGACTATGGGTTCCTATGGCGGCACATCCTATCGTGTGCCGAACTTAGACAGACTAGCCGAAAACGGCGCACGCTTTGAGCACTGTTATTCTCAACCAATCTGCACCCCATCTCGCGTGCAAATTATGACGGGTAAATATAATGTACGAAATTATACAAAATTCGGCGTACTACCACGAAGCGAGACCACTTTTGCGCATATGCTTAAAGAGAATGGATACGCAACATGTATCGCAGGTAAATGGCAACTCGGCAGTGAAAAAGACGCGCCACAATATTTTGGTTTCGATGAATCACTACTTTGGCAACACATTGGAAGCGGCCGTAAAGTCATCGACTCAAAGCGCAGAGACAAACGCTATGAAAATCCTATACTACAAAGAAACGGTAATAATATCGAATATAATAATGGTGAGTTTGCGCCTGATCTAATGGTTGAATTTATAAGTAAATTCATACGTAAAAATAAAGAACAACCGTTCCTCGTATACTACCCAATGATTCTTACTCATTGCCCGTTTGTTCCTACACCGCATTCCGATAATTGGAATCCAGATAGTCTCGGTTCAGAAAGCTACAAAGGCGACGAGCGATATTTTGGCGACATGGTCGAATATGTAGACCACCTTGTTGGAAAAATTGAAAAGGTTCTCGAAGAAAATGATATTATCGATAACACTTATCTAATATTTACAGGAGACAATGGTACGGATCGACCCATTGTATCTGATTTTAACGGCTACAATGCCCCCGGTCGCAAAGGTACTATGACCGATGGCGGCACGCATGTTCCATTAATTGTATCATGTCCAGGGAAAATCAAAAGCTCCGTGCATAAAAACCTAATAGACTTTAGCGATTTTCTTCCGACATTTTGCGAAATCGCAAAAGTAAAATTACACGAAGAAAATACCATACTCGATGGTAGAAGCTTTCTACCGCAACTACTCGGTCATAGTAGCGTACCGCGCGACTATGTCTACTGCTGGTATAACCGCGACATGGAACCTGGAAAAACCAAAGCCACAGCACGAGATCGGCGATATAAGTTGCACTTGAGTGGCGATTTCTATGACACCGAATTAGACAGGATGGAAGTAAAGCCGTTGAAAATAAAAATGCTGACCCCTGCACAAGTTAAAATCTACAAAAAGCTGGAGAGCGTGTTAGATTATTATGCTCAGTTCGATTCATTAAAAACACAGTGATAGCAATGAAGAAAAAAATAGACGCGGAGCTGGCAGAAATTTTGTAAATAAGTAAGAACTAGTACTTACTTATTAGACTCTAGTAAGCGCTTACGCCTATACGCTTCGTCGATGCGCTCTTCAATGCGGTCAGAATCAAGCTCTGATAGATATTTCGGTCCTCCAAAATTATAATTTGCAATCAAGATTTTAGACCATTTGTCTAACATCTGCATAGTATTTATCACATCAATATGTGATTGTCCTAAAATAAATGGACCATGGTTCTCTAAAAATATAATTTTAGGAGAACGGCCGTGGGCACTTTTAAATCTAGATAGCGAATCACTTACTGCATGTGCCAATTTAAAGCCAGGGTCAACATAAGGCACTACTGCGAAATGTCTCCCGCAAACGACTACAGCATCTGGAAAAATATGCTCCGTATAAGGCTTTGTACCCATCGCGCTACAAAGTATTGATAATACAGATTCCGGGTGCCCGTGCCCTACCCACTCGCAATCGCCTTCAGATAAGCATACAGCGTGTACAAACGTTTCCACTGAAGGCAACTTTGCCGTAGAGTCGACTTTTATAGACTCCAGAGCGTGCATTACTTCTTCATCACTTAAAGATGGTTTCTTTATGTATTCTAAAGCTTTTTTTAAATCTATCTCAGTAAAGTCTTCGCGACTTGCCTGACCTAAGCGACTACCCGAAGCCTTTACATAGTAGGTCCCTTTACCCGAAAGAGTACTAGTATTACCCTCACCCAGTATTGCCCAAGCTCGGTCTTCACGCCCAAACTCACGCGATAGTGTGACTAAATTATCTAAACGATCATTTTTCATGTCTTTTTTAATGATTCGTACTACCGGGTGAATGCCTCAGATAAACCACCATCCACATTGAAAACAAGTCCAGTAGTTTTGGAGGCTAGATCACTTGCTAAGAAATAGATAGCTTCGGCCTGATCTGCTGGAGTGATCGGTTCACGCGTTAAAGTACGATTCGCATAAAACTTAGCTAATTTTGTACGCAGTTCGTCTGTAGTTTCGTCCTCAGAATAACTAATACTATACTTCCCTAATGAAGTCTTAACTCTATCTCTCGGGAACATGTTAGAGCCTTTGACAACTGTTGCAGGAGCAACAGCATTGACACGAGCATTAGGCGCTAGCTCTAGCGCAAGCTCACGGACAATATGGTTAGTTGCAGCTTTTGATGAATCATACGCTATGGAGCCCTTCTTGGGCACTACTGCGTTAACCGAAGTTGTAATTACGACAGAACTCTTCAAATGTATACCTTGTTCTTCAAAAATAGCCTTAGCTGCATTAGTAACCAAATAAGGGCCTACTGAATTAATTTTGAAGACCTTCTCCCATTGGTTGATTGTAAATTCTTCTTCACCATTCGGCGCAAGGAAGATGCCCGCAGTTAAGGCAATCACATCTACTCCACCATAAGCGTAGACCGCTGATTTATAGCATTCTTGTATACTTGATTCGTCTGTAATATCAATGCCACAAGCAATAACATTACCACAACTTGAGAGATCTGTACCACCTACACCTATACCCATACCAATAAGATTAGATATCTCATCTGCTGTAATTTGCGCTGCTTCTAAATCTATATCAGCACAGACTACGTGAGCACCTTCTTTAGCGAAACGCATTGCAGTTTCTTTACCAATTCCAGAGCCTGCTCCAATGACGACGACCACCTTACGAGCGAATTCTTTCTCCTTTGGCATGCGTTGCAATTTAGCTTCTTCCAATTGCCAATATTCTATATCAAAGGCTTCCTGGCGAGGTAGACCAATGTATTCATCAATTGCTTCTGCTCCGCGCATAACTCCTATCGCACAATTATAAAATTCTGCAGTGACACGCGATTCAGATTTGTTCCTACCAAATGAAATTAATCCTAAACCAGGGATCAAAAAGACTGTAGGGTTAGCATCACGCATAGCAGGAGAATCGGGATGCTTACAGCTATTATAATAATCTTCGTAGTCTGATCGGTACTTTTCCAGTCCGCTCGTAATGAGCTCTTTTAGTGCTGCGATGTCGTTACTTTCTGGGTCCCAATCTATATACAATGGCTTAATTTTAGTACGTAAGAAATGATCTGGGCAGGAAGTACCAACCTCTGCTAGGCGTTTAGCATCATTAGAATTAACAAACTCTAATACATCCGAGTCTCGGTGCACTGTAGCAATTAGACGATTATTCTGCGATACCTCACCACGCATAAAAGGCAATAAATCAAGCGTCATTTCTTTAGCAACACACGCACTGGGCGAGGCAAACTTACGCCCTCCAAAAGTCTGATCTCCACGGTCTTTTGAAGCTATGTACAGGCCTGCTTTTTCTATAAGATCAAGAGTTAATTTATAACAAGCTTTATCATTATCTTCCCAATTAATTAAACCGTGTTGAGCCATATTGATACCAACACAGTTCTTATTATTCTCATAAACCTCCTGCATCTTCAAACCTAGATCGAAGCCTGGACGCTGCCATGGTAAATATGCTAATTGACCACCATAAATTTTCTTCGTCAGAGCTTCCGAATTTTTACATGCAGCAATCGAAATAAAAGATATTGGATGCATGTGATCCACATGCTTCGCACCAATAAAGCTATGTAATGGTGTGTCGATTGAGGACGGGCGAGGGTTAAGGTTGTAGGTAGTATGCGCATACATCTGCACCATATGATCTTCAATCGCAGTTTTAACCCCTTTGTGTTCGGAGCCTAGGTATAGAGTTTGGAGTGCAATGAGCTTATCTTGGTATAATGAAGAAAAGTTCGAACAATCAGCTGTACGTAAATCACCGCCTGACCCTTTCACCCACAAAACCTCAACAGTTTCGCCATTTAATGGGTCTATTTCCATAATTTTAGCGGATGTATTACCCCCACCTGTATTGGTAATACGTTGGTCATTACCCAAAATATTAGATCTATAAACCAAGCGCTCTACTGGCGTAAGTCTATCTGCGGTGGCGTCATCCCACTCGTAACTGACAAAATTATAGTCTGATTTCATTTTTTGTAGTTAACTATATGCAAAAATTAGGCATAATAGCAATATAATCCCAATTAAACCAACATTTTACAACATAATTATTGCAAAGCTACTCGGTTTTTAATTAATCAAGTTATGCTAGCGGTTGAGCGACATAATCACATAATGCACCAACTTGGGCTGTGCGGTACAGTAAGGACAGTTGAGGTTGCAGCAGATTTAGGTGTAACCGACGAAACAATACGCAGAGATCTAAAGGTCCTTGCACGGGGCGATCAACTCTTACGCATCCATGGGGGTGCTAGTTCCATTAAGGGCAAACCCAAACTTCAATCTTTTTTGGAGCGCAGTAACTTAAATACAGAGTATAAACTAGCCATAGCTAAGAATGCTATAAGCACAGTTACTCCTGGTCGTACTTACGCTTTTGACAGTAGCACAACAGCTTTAGCGCTCGTCTCATTATTACAAGACTCACCCTACCGTGTTGTTACAAATTCTTTAGCTGTTATACAAAGTTTAGTAGATTATAATAGAGTAGAATTAATAACTACTGGAGGTAGTTTTCATCACAAAACAAATACTTTCGTAGGTGGTGAGAGTATAAATACCTTAAATCACCACAGAATTCATACCGCTTATATATCTTGCATTGGGTATGATTTCGAGCGCGGAGCTAGCGAAGGCTTTGAGCAACAAGCAATATACAAAGAACGCCTTGTGCAATTAGCAGATGAGGTAATCTTACTAATTGATTCGAGTAAGATTAATTCTCATTCAGAGTACTATTTTGCTTCTACCGATCAAATCACACGCGTGATCACAGATAGTAGAATTATGCCAGAGATAGCTAATTCTATGCGCGCGAATGGTGTGAATCTAACGATAGCTAAATCCTAGAATATGCCTACAAGAACATCCTCTTATAAAAAAATAGCCGTGTACCTTGCCATTGACTTAGGAGCTGGTAGTGGCCGTACGTTGGCAGGTTTATATGATGGCAAGCATATCCAGCTAGAGGAGGTAAATCGTTTTGAAAATAATCCTATAAAAGTAAATAACCAGTGGCATTGGGACATTCATGATTTATACGAGAATATATTAAATAGTCTCAGTATAGCTTCTACACAATATGGCGATTCAATTGTTAGTATCGGTATCGACACATGGGGCGTTGACTATGCTTTACTAGATCAGAATGGGGAGCTCCTTGACCTACCCTACCAGTACAGGGATAAACGAACAGATCAGATGATGGAGCGTGCATTTTCGCTAGTAGACAAGCGCATAATATATGAGAGGACTGGGATACAATTTATGTTTTTTAATACATGTTTCCAGCTTCTGTCAGAATTAGAAGACAGTAGTTTGCGCATCCAAAATGCCGAAAGCTTACTGTTTATGCCCGACCTTATTGCATACTGGCTAACCGGAAGAATGTGCCAAGAGCGCAGCATTGCAAGTACCTCGCAGCTCTATAATCCCACCACAAAAGACTGGGATTATGATCTAATTAAACAGCTCGGTTTACCACCAAAATTATTTAAGGATTTATCAGATCCTGGCTCTACGCTGGGAAAACTAAGTGATATTATCGCCAGTAAAACGGGTTTAAAAAATACAAAAGTTATAAGTGTTGCTGGACATGATACTGCTAGCGCAGTAGCAGCAGTACCATGCCAGTCACCTACACCCGCATTTTTGAGCAGTGGCACTTGGTCCTTAATGGGTATAGAAATTGATAAACCTATAATTAATTCAGAATCGTATTCTGACGCATTTACTAATGAAACGGGAGTCGATGGAAGTATCCGATTTTTGAAGAACATTTGTGGACTTTGGCTCATCCAAGAGTGCAAGCGTGATTGGTCTAACCAAGGTACAGATATTGCCTACAAAGAAATGGCATCCCTAGCTAGTACTGTAGAGCCATTTAGAAGCCTGATAAATCCAGATAACGCATTTTTTACCGAAGGTGGCGATATGGCTAAGAAAATCCAGAACTACTGCCATGATACAAAACAAGAAGTCCCTAATTCGAAAGGAGAAATTATACGCTGTATTTATGAAAGCCTAGCACTTCGTTACGCAATGGTTTGGGATCGTTTAATACAATATACAATGGACACTCCAGAAACACTGCATGTCGTCGGAGGTGGTTGCCAAGATAGTTTACTAAATCAATTCACAGCAGATGCTATAGGCGTAACAGTCACTGCTGGTCCAATTGAAGCTACCGGACTAGGTAATATAATAGTACAAATGATCGCAGATTCATGTATAGAAAATCTGCAACAAGGCAGGAAACTAGTACTAGAATCTTCGGCTATTAAAAAGTATCAACCAACCGAATCGCTGGCATGGTCGACTGCTAGGGAGAAATTCAAAAAATTATTACTTAGGGAACATACGATAAAATTTAATGAAAACTGAAAAACACATAGATGATCCAGATATTATACTAATTGGTAGCGGTATTATGTCCGCTACACTAGGCGTAGTATTAAAAGAACTTGATCCTGAATTAAAGATACAGGTATACGAGGCCGCAGAAGGTATTGCCTGTGAAGCCTCAGATGGTTGGCACAATGCGGGCACTGGCCATGCAGGGCTATGCGAGCTTAGCTATACGCCAGATTATACCGATGAAGGTGAAGTTAATGTGGAAAAAGCAATAGATATTTTCCAAGAATTTACGCATTCACTGCAGTTCTGGGGCTATGCTGCAAGAAAAGGAATCATAGAGCACCCTACAGATTGCGTAAACCCAGTGCCCCACCTGAGTTTTGTCCACGGCAAAGATCAGGTAAAATTTTTACGTTCTAGGTACCTACAAATGAAAAAACATCATTTCTTTAATGAAATGGAGTATACGGAGGATCGAGAAATAATTCGAGAGTGGGCACCACTTATTTTAGAAGGCCGAGACAACGATGCAGTAGCAATGACTCGAATGCCAAATGGTACAGATGTAAATTTTGGTGCCTTGGCTAGCGAATTGATAAACTGGTTAAGTCAGCAAAAGAACTGTGGTTGCGCTACCTTGCATCGTGTCACAGATTTAGAAGAAAAAAACGGAAGATGGAGTGTCGAAGTAGCCTCTTTAAAACAGAGTAAAAAATTTATTACTACTGCAGGTTTTGTTTTTATTGGCGCTGGCGGAGGCAGTCTTTCTTTACTCCAAAAATCAGGAATTCCTCAAGCCAAGGGTCTGGCGGGTTTTCCGATTGGAGGCCAGTGGCTTGTCTCTGAATCGCCTAACCTAGTCAGACAACACAATGCCAAAGTGTATGGAATTTCGCCAGGATCAGCGCCCACCATGGCTGTCCCGCATCTCGATACTAGGATTATAAATGGCAAAAAATCACTACTTTTTGGACCATATGCGTCTTGGACTACTAAATTTCTCCACGAAAAAGGTAGTGTTTTGGACCTACCCCTCTCCATTCGTGCTGATAATATATTATCACTTATCAAGGTAGGAATATCTAACATACCCTTGGTTTTCTACTTACTTCGTCAAGGTACACAAAGTATGAAAAACCGATTAACTGAATTACGCAGTTTTTACCCTGCTGCTAGTGGGAAAGATTGGAAACTAATAGATGCGGGTATACGAGTTCAGGCTATTAAAAAAGAAGATGGTGATGCAGGTATTGTACATTTCGGGACTGAAGTAATGACCAATAATACAGGAACGTTATCCGCCTTATTAGGTGCCTCTCCAGGAGCATCTGTTTCCACTAATATTGCCCTGAACATTATACAAAAATGCTTTCCAAATATTCTACAAGCGCATGCTGGACACTCAAAGATGAAGGAGCTAATACCAAGCTACGATGAAGATCTTAGATCAGCAGAGATGGCGCAAAGACAGGAGGAAGTTTGCCGCGCAGCCGCGCAAGCACTCAAGCTTGAAAAATAAATCTTATTAACTGTTCGCTAGTAAATCTCTAAAAATAAGAAGCATCAAGCCCTACATCCAAGTGCCTCTAATTATTTATAGTTTTCAGAGCAAGAATAGTTCTCTAAATGCTCTTCTGCTACGCGCTCAAGATCTTCGATTTGGTTAATCTTTCCCAAAGAGCCACGAATTCTACGCGAGCCCTCCATAGCTTTGGTAAGCGCGATGAACTTAGGTCGCATCCATCGTAAATCATTGTGGCGCTCGTCTCTAAAAGGGCGCGCCATAATTCGACGGGTATATTCGATAATAGTTTCCCAACGCTCTTCTAAACTTGGTGGATCAGGCACAAACCCATGTTCTAGATAGTGCTTAATCTCTCTGAATATCCAAGGATATCCAAGCGCTGCACGACCAATCATTAGCCCAGCGCATTTTGTTTGCTTGCGGATGCGTATAACATCCTGCGCACAACAGATATTACCGTTTCCTATTACAGGAATATTCAGTTCAGATGCTACATCAGCGATAATCGACCAATTCGCGTCTCCGCTATAACCCTGCATTTTAGTCCTCCCGTGTATGGTTAGGGCCTGCGCTCCCTCACATTCGACAATATTACCAACCTCTTTAGCCACTATGTTACTATCATCCCAACCGGTACGAATCTTAACTGTAACTGGGGTACGAGGCACAGCGTTGGCAACTGCCGCAGTAATTCTCCCAACTTTCATGGGGTTTCGAAGCAATGAGGAACCGGCATCCATACAAATTACACGGTCTGCAGGGCAACCAAAATTGATGTCGATAAAGTCAGGTCGTAGGCGCTCTTCCAGTAACTTAGCCGCCTCTCCCATGGACGCTGGATTAGAACCAAATATTTGCACGCCCATTGGACGCTGCGCTTCAGTAAAATCCACTGTCTCCCAAAGCTTTGGGTCATTTCTAATAAGTGCATCTGCTTGCACGAACTCTGTCACCATCACATCTGCGCCCTGCTCCTTACAGAATTGCCTAAAGACAATGTCCGTGACTCGGGCCATAGGCGCGAGGTAGAGTGGAAACATTTCGTTTTGAAACCAAGGCAACATACTACATTACTTTCAGTCGGTTATTAAACATAGAAATGCTAAGGGTATTTATCTACTCTATCTTAAAGAAGCTATAAAAGATACGAGCACACGGCAAAGTGAACACAGCCCGCTAATTAGCAGAATATCCAAATATGGTAAATAACCGAATTTAAAGTATAAAATATAATACTAAAGATACTTTTCGTTAGAAAAAACGTATATTTTCTAAGAGATTCACTAATGGAGTTCGGTTAGCAGTACCATTATTATCTATGTATTTTCAGCCCGTACTGTGCGTCTATTGCCCTCCGCAAGAACCAATACCTTAGGCTTCCAGTTACTAGCCTCCTCAGTATCTACATGAATAAAAGCCATGACGACTAGTAAGTCTCCTAATTGCCCTTTATGAGCAGCGGCACCATTAAGTGAAATTGTATGAGATCCCTTAGGAGCTTCGATGGCATAGGTTTCAAAGCGTTCTCCATTAGCGATATTAGCCACAAGAATTTTTTCATATGGCTTCAAGCCTACTTGCTCCATTAAATTCGAATCAATCGCTAAGCTTCCCTCATAATGGAGAGCACGGTCTGTTACTTCTGCACGAAGTAGCTTAGATTTTAAAAGCGTAATTTCCATATTAAGAGAACTATAAATGTTCTTATATCTTGTAAAAATTCATTCGTTAAAGGTTAGTCACCTATAACTAAAACTTAATAAATGTAAACAGGCAATTACCTACATACGATCCGCAAAATATAACAACCTCATACTTGCGTACTAAACTCGTCCCACTTCAGGGTAGCTTCCAAGCCATTTAACAAAAGGGCAATAGTCTTTTAAGTCACTCAGAGCTGATTGAACATTGTCATCTTCATAATGGCCGACTAGATCGATGAAGAAATAATAATCCCATGCTTTTTTTCGACTGGGGCGCGACTCAATTTTACTTAAATTAATACCACGCGTTGCGAACGCTCGAAGGGTGCGCTCAAGGGCTCCGACTTCGTCCTTAAGAGAAATAACCAGACTGCTCTTATCGCGCCCTCCACCATAAGGTCTTACTTGTGATTTACCAAGCACTAGGAATCTAGTCACATTATCTTCACGGTCTTGAATTCCTCTTACCTTTACAGGCACACCATAGTGTTGCGCTGATAATTCACTAGCTACGGCTGCAATACCAAGGCTTTCCTTCGCGCTTCGAACGGCATCAGCAGTGCTGACGACATCGACCCATTCGGCATTTGGCAAATGTGTATGTAGCCATTGCCGACACTGACCCAGCGCCTGGTCTTTGGAATGCACTTCATTTATCTCCGTCACACAGGAGCGTGAAATGAGGCAATGCTCAATCGGAAGATACACTTGCGAGCAAATGTGTAGGTCCGAGTCTACAAGCATATCCATCGTATGAAAGACTGCTCCTTCAGTAGAATTCTCAATCGGCACAACGCCATAATCAGCGTGACCATTTTCCACCTCTGTGAATACGTCAGGGATCGTCTTGCTAGCTTGGTACTCCAAACTAACACCAAAATTCCGTATAGCAGCCTGATGAGTAAATGTGGATTCAGGCCCAAGGTAAGCTATCATAAGGCGCTTTTCTAATGAGATCGATGCTGAGATAACCTCACGGTATACCGACTGTAAAGTCGAGATAGTTATTGGACCAGAATTAAGCGAGGCTATCTTTTCCATTACCTGTGCCTCACGCGTTGGATCATAGTAATCAGCGCCATTAGAAAGTTTAATCTTACCAATTTCAGCAGCGTGTTGCACTCTCTGATTTAACAAGCATACAATTTTCTCATCAATTGCATCGGTAAAATCAACAGCTACTAAAACAGCCTTTGGATCAAGCCCAGCGGTCATAAGAGCGCGATAAATTGACTGAATCGCATTATCGGTAAGCGGGCCGTTATTAAACTGCGGGATTTTAGCTAATACCGTATCTTCATCTGCTCCTCCATCGTGGAGCACACGCTTGTTCAGCAGTTCTACTACCTGCTGATCTATTTGATCGATCGCATCACGATTTCGTTGGAGTTGAGCATTCATATATACTTGATGCCCTTAGAAGCTAGTCAGCAATTTTACCAGGTGCGGCATCACTCTCGGTATTTTCTTTTTGCCAGTCTATTTCTATAAATTTTTCATCTAAAGGTAATTCGTCGGATTTTAGTTCTTTTTTCAGCCCGACATCCTCATCTGAGATTACTTCTTCAGGCTCATCGCTTCGGCGCATCCATTCGTCAATCTGATGATTACTTAAAACATCGGATGCTGGTAATTCGTCCAAATCCTTGATTCCAGTAAACTCAAGGAATTTGTCTGTAGTGCCGTACTGAATAGGACGACCAGGTAACTCAGCGCGTCCGGTAACATAGACTAGTTCAAGGTCTATTAGCTTGTTAAGAGCGCTATCAATAGAAACACCGCGTATCGCTTCCATCTCGCCACGAGTTACTGGTTGGCGATAAGCGATTATTGACATTGTCTCTAATGCCGCAGAGCTAAGTTTCATCGGACGTGGCTGCCCACGCAATAGGCGTACAAATTCTGCATGTTGAGGTGCCGTGACAACTTGATATCCATTCGGACCCTCGACTATGCGATAAGCTTTATCTTGGACTTCTGCCTCATCCGTTAACTGGACCAATGCCTCGCGGACCTGATTAAAAGTATAGAGATTCGGCATTAATTGCGCCTGTATTTCATCATAATCATCTCCTTTAGACGTATCCTGTGTCTCGGAGATATCTTGATTGTAGCGTGCAAAAATCTTAACTACTGACTTCGCAGTGATTGGATCCGCAGTAGAAAGTAAAAGGGCCTCGAGCGTTTTTTTAAGGTCAAATTCCATTTATTAGAGTATCTAGATCGTATTTTTATCGTAGGTGGAAGTAAAAAGGGTATTGTATATAAAGCTTATTTCATTGAATTCTTAACTTTCCTGCAACGAGAAATAGCATGCAATATAATTTAATTTAATCTTACCATGGAAGAAATAAACCCACGCCTCCACTCCTCTACAGTCGTCGATGGTAACGACAGGGCTGCCGCACGTGCTATGCTACGCGCAGTCGGGTTTACAGACGAGGACTTTCAAAAACCACAAGTTGCAGTAGTAGGCTCTCCTAGTGACCTCACTCCTTGCAATATGCATCTTGGGGATTTGGCTGTGCATGCAACTGAAGGTGTTAATGACGCAGGTGGTAAGGCAATCAATTTTAGCACGATCACTGTTTCTGATGGCATCAGTATGGGCACGAAGGGCATGCGTTACAGTCTAGTTTCACGTGATGTCATTGCTGACTCAATCGAAACAACAGTAGCAGCGGAAGGAATTGACGGAATGGTTACGATCGGTGGTTGCGATAAAAACATGCCAGGATGCATGATCGCAATTGCGCGATTGAATCGCCCCGCTGTTTTCGTATATGGAGGTACTATACTACCAGGCTTCCAGCCGAAAGATGAAAAAGAGCAGTGTGATCCCATGGATATTGTCTCCGTATTCGAGGCCATTGGTAAACACGCCAAAGGAGAGCTCAGTGACAGCGAGCTAAGAGAAGTCGAAAAATACGCTATTCCAGGACCTGGTTCTTGCGGGGGTATGTATACCGCCAATACTATGGCCAGTGCGATTGAAGCACTTGGCATGAGTCTGCCTGGAAGCAGCGCTCAGGCTGCTGTAAGCGAGTCTAAGAGAAAAGACTGTGAGCTAGCGGGAAGAGCTGTACTAAACCTACTTAAAAAGGATTTAAAACCGCGTGATATCATGACACGCAAAGCTTTTGAAAACGCTATAACTACTTGTCTAGCCCTAGGCGGCTCTACAAACCTAATTCTTCATTTATTGGCGATAGCACATTCAGCCGACGTAAAATTATCGATCGACGACTTTGAAGAAATCGGTGAACGCATACCTCTACTTGCAGATGTAAAACCCTTCGGGAAATATAGTATGAATCACCTCATACGGATCGGCGGTATCCGTCCAATGATGAAAATGTTACTATCTCGCGGCCTACTGCACGGCGACTGCCTCACAGTAACGGGACAAACAATCGCAGAATCGCTAAAAGATGTGCAGCCGTATGGGAAATTCCCAGAGGAACAAGACATCATCTATCCCTGGGACAAACCAATCAAAAAAAGCACTCACCTACGTATTCTCCATGGCAACCTAGCGCCAGGAGGAGCTGTAGGCAAAATCACAGGAAAAGAAGGAGAATATTTTAAAGGCACAGCTAAAGTTTACGAAGGCGAAGAAAGCGCCTTAGTTGGCATCCTACGCGGTGATGTAGTTGCCGGTGATGTAGTCGTCATTCGTAATGAAGGACCTGTGGGTGGACCAGGTATGCGTGAGATGCTCTCACCTACAAGTGCAGTTGCTGGCCGTGGGTTAATCAAGGAAGTCGCATTAATCACAGACGGGCGATTCTCTGGTGGAAGCCATGGATTCGACGTGGGGCATATTACTCCAGAAGCAGCTAGGGGGGGACCCATCGGTATTGTTAAAAGCGGAGATACCATCGAAATCGATGCGGTAAAAAACACAATTGAGCTACTAATTAACAAAGAGGAATACGACATTAGGCTAAAGGAATACGTACCTAGCGGTGCTGGTGAAAAACGTGGTGTTCTTGGCAAATATGCTGCGCTCGTTGCCACTGCATCCGAAGGCGCTGTCACAGACAAATTGCTCTAGTTATCAAGCAATTTAGTGCCTTCAAGGCGCTATATCTCGTACGCAGCGAAATCCAGTGTGACTAGCTGGAGAATCATTTTCCAGCGACTGGCGAGATCCTGGTTGATATCCCCGACACCAAGTATCTGAGCAAAGAAAAGAACCCCCTCGTGTAACGAAAATTGGGCGGCTTTGCCCTAATCGTGTTAAATATCTCGGACTAGGTCCTTTAGGATTGTGGACTACCCTATTCGCTCGTTCTTGGTAAGTATCCGCATAATAGCGATCGGCTACAATCTCCCAAACATTACCCGATATATCATAAATTCCATAAGCATTAGGCGGAAAACTTTTAACAGGTGCTGTCCCAGCAAAGCCATCTGCTGCTGTGTCTTCGTAAGGCCAGACCCCTTGCCATATATTGGCCATGGAAACACCTGTACCATTTGGAGCAAAATCATCTCCCCAAGTATATCGTTTGCGCTCTAATCCACCTCGGGCTGCTCTCTCCCACTCGGCTTCGGTGGGTAATCGCTTACCCGCCCAGTGCGCAAATGCGGAAGCATCTTCAGGGCTAACATTGACGACAGGGTGCTCTTCTCGCCCTATCCAGCTTGAATCGGGGCCGTCAGGCGTGCGCCAATTCGCTTTAGATTCCAAGCGCCACCACTGAGTGTGATCGTACTTCTCATATATTTCCTTTGAGGGTGGAGCAAAAACAATGGCACCAGCGCAACCCTCCATTTTGGTCGCCTCTCTTATTCTTTCAATCTGGTCCATTGCTGCTTCCCTATCGCGACCTTTAAGCTGCAGCAATAGCGACTCTAAATGTTCAATCTGGGCATCAGCAGCAGACAAGATATTATTGATATACGATTCAGGTAGTGGTCGTTCTGCAAAAGTCACATAACCGGTCGCTTCTACAAAAGCTGCGAATTGGGCATTGGTCACCTCAGTGATATCCATGTAAAACGAATCAATCGAAACAGTATGGATGGGATAAGAAGTACCGTGTGATTGAGAATCACCGTCCATTAACCCAGCGTCACCACCCATTTGGAAGGTGCCTCCTGGTATTAGCACCATTGATTCGAACTCTGAATTCAATGATTCACCTTCTAGCTCACTACTAGCGTCAAATGAAGCAACGCAGAGTAAAGGAAAAAACCAAAAACTAAAATTAAGTATAAGAATAGAAAATCTAGACACCTATGTATGTTAAACACGACTATTTACCCGTCAAAACAAAATAAGGCACTCGTATTAGATATTAAGATATCATTAATGAAAATAAATAGGTTTATATTTACTTTGTTAAACGATCTGCGAGTCCACCCCCGTATCCAGCCAGCTCCAAATAAGCACGACCGATTACTCGATCGTCAGAACCAAACACTTCGCATGCTCCCTCCCAGTAAGCATTCTCCGGACGATTGCCTACGAATTCTTGTCCATCGATTAAAGGTTTTAAGCGATAGATCATTTCTTTTTCTGTCAGTGGATGAGATGCACGAATGGTGACTGATGTAGGGTAAAGGTTTCCTGTAGTACGACTTTCCCAGATACTATCTGTTTCCCATGTGAAACCATCAGCATAAACATTGCATGATTCACCAATCTTATCGATCCAATAAACTGCAGACCAAGGATCCGCGCCTCCATCCTTATTGCGCAAGCGGTAAGCCTTAACCTCTGAGCCATCATTTAGTTGAATAGCAGCCCAATCCCAACCGACTAACTTGCTGCTGAGCTGACTGGACGAAATTTCATGATCCATCCATCCAGTCCCCTTAACTTCTATGCTTTCCCCTCCTAGTTTAAGTGTACCAGTTAACAATAGCCTCGGGTAGGTCCAATACCAACTGACAGCAGCGGGATCTGCGCCCTTCCTGCTCAATCCCCTCTCTCCGAATGCCATCAACGGCTTAGAAGGAAGCATTTCTATATCCAGAAAACCACCCTCAGGAAGTGCCATCTGTAGTTTAATACATTCACTATCTTGAGATATTTCCGCAACTATGCCACCCACTGCGATATCTAGACGATCAGTCGAGACTCGTGCCTGCCAGCCTTCTCGGTAAATACGTTCACTATGAATATAAGTACCTCCTGCGACATCGCTGAGGGCTGTGTGCGCTAAAAAAATTTGTTGGTCGCCAAAAACGGGAAAGTCTTTCGAATGATGTACCCCTGGATCACCCTCAAGGCGGAAAACCGTAGACTGAAAGCCATACGATTGGTCACCATCAAGCGAATTAAGGTGTCCTACCCAATACCACCATTCTATTGCATAACCTAGATGCGCTGCATGAGCAAGTGGAAGTAGAGGTATTGTATCTGGTTGTGGTACTGGGTAGCCTAATTCAGTGGACTTAGGTGGTTGTATCCAATCAGCGGAGAAGACGCAGCGCACAATTAAAAAAAATAAAATAACTATTTTCATCGTCTTCTATGCCAAAAAAAACCAGCAGCAAGACCACTAAACAAGCCAGAAATGACTAATAAAATTCCAAAAATGAACATCGATCCAAGTGGTAATTCCCAAATAAGTGTCCATCCAAAAGACTGCACGTTTATTACATAAATGAGTAACCATCCCAAAGCTAGGCCTACAACAGTCCCAGCAATCCAAGCAATAAAAGCTATACCAGCACACTCCAATCCAGCGGTCCATATAAAATAAGGAAAAGGAAATCCAAGACGTGTAAGGGTAAGCCATGTAGAAGACGATTCCGCAAAAATTGCAATTATTCCCAAAATTAGCCCTGCCAATGCTATACTAATAGCCATCGCATTTAGCGCCGTGGTTACTCGAAAAGTATCTTCAAAAATATTTAGGGCGACCTCGCGCAATTCCTTGGTATTACGAATGTCTAGGCCTGGATACTGGAGTCTTAATAGGTCACGAATCTCATTTGCTCTTTCTGGTTCTTTGAGATAAAGACTGGTATTGGTTGGTCGATAACTTTGCGTCCATTCACTCCAGAGGGTTTTATCTATTGCTGCTGCCCCAAACTCATTACCATAGTCAGTATAAATTCCTGTTGGACTCACACGTTGGATGCCGACAGGAGTTTTTAACCTGACAATTCCACCATTTAGTACATTAAACCTACGCGCAAATGTTTCGCTAACATAAGCAGGTTCAGCACCAGCTTGAGCTTCTAGCACTCCTGGAGGAGTGTGCCAAATATGTTGAATCTGATTAGACCATGCTTCATAATCAATACCAATTAGAACAGTCTTACTACTTAGAGCTTCAACATGCGTAAGATACAATGTATCAGCGTAAATAATATCTGGGTGCTGGCACAGGGAATCTATCACTACTGGGTCGATTCCATTTAAAGCTGAAGCACCGCCCGAACCTCTTTCTGCAACATAAAGCTCAGCCTGAAAGCGCACATCAAACCACTTTTCTATCGTTCCACGAAAACTGCCAACCATTTGCAACATGCCGGTAACCATGCCCACTGACACTACTAGACCTGCTACAGCTAGTCGGTGACGGCTCGATCCATCGGCCAAGCGGCTAAAAGCTAACTTTGTAACAGCACCAAACGAAAAACGCTGCAAAAAACGACTACAACATACTAAAAGTCCACCTGATAAGAGAGCAGCTGAAAAAATCCACAAGCCTGCGGTTAAGAAGCCACCAATTGGAAGACGAGAACCACCAGATATTATTGGCGCTGGAATCAAAAGAGTTAGGGAGCCTAAGATTAAGGTCCCAAGACCTATCTGTTGTGTACGAAGCCACTTAAATCCAGGAGACCAATCTCCACGGGTTAAAATTTGAGCTGGCGGCGTAAGCATAGCATCACGCGCAGGTAACCATCCTGCTAATAAACTAAAAAATAAACCCACGCCTCCCCCGATCCACATGTCCGAAGAAGTTAGTTGAATCGACTCAACGGATGTTGCAAAGTAAAGAGCATTCACAGTATCTGCTAAAATATGTACCGCGACACTAGCAAACAGATGTCCCAAAATAATACCTACAAGTGACCCAAATATTCCTATCAAGCTAGCTTCAAAAAGTAGACAAATTAAAATTGACCGACTACTTACGCCTAAAGTTTTAAAAGTAGCTATCTCACTTCGTCGACGCACCACAGAAGAATCAAGCGCTTGAAGAATCAGATAAGCACCTACAACTATTGCGATTAGTGAAAGAATCGTCAAATTAAGTCGGAATGCTTTTGTCATTTCAGCCCGATCAGCCGCGCGATCCGACGTCGCGCTCAGGCTAAGTCCTTGAGGCAATTGTGCTCGTAGATATGCTTCTAAATTTTCTAGTGCATCGGGGTCACTCGCTTGAGATCGATCATTTAGTATCAACTCTATACGATCGATTTCTCGATTACGCGATAGGATTTCCTGTACCGAAGTAAGGTCCGCTATGACTAAATTATCCGGCACCTCTGTTTGAGCATTTCCTAGAACACCCGCAATACTCAGACGATGTACATTTCCGGCTACAGATGCTACAAACTCTTCGCCAATCACCAAATCATTGAGAACTAAAAATTCCTGGCTAACCCAAACACGATTCGAAGCCCCCAGCCAAGAGGACCAATCATTCCGATCCTCACTGAAACTAAGGTCATTTTTAATAAAATCTGGAAGATTAGCAACAGAGATTAGATCCAAGCCAATCAATCGAAGCTGGCGCAAAACTTCGCCTTTAGAATTAAGCTGTGTCAACGGACCCTCAAGTATAGGAAACATATGCCAGTCGGTTGATCTGCTAATAAGTGTGAGATCAAATAACTGCGCTTCACGAATAGGCCCTACAGGCGCTTCTATTAAAAACTCACTTCGCCCTGAAACAGCCTCATTAAATAAGCCGAAATTAGCGGACGCCGCACGACTCGCCTGGCGGATACCATTGATTGATCCGACCCCGATTGCTACAATCGCTATGATCAGAAGATAACTCCACTTATTAGTAATCCATTGGCGCAGTGTGGATCGCTGAAGCAGTAACCAAGCTATTTTTACATCCTCTCGCGACGTGCGCGTAATCATTTATTATCTCCTATAATATATCCGTCCTTCATTTTCAACACGTGCTCACATATACGAGCTGTATTGCGGTCGTGTGTAACTAATAGTACGGCGATCTGTTTTTCGTCCGAAATCCGTTCTAATAAATCAAGCACTTGATCACCGCTAGTGGAATCGAGACTGCCAGTAGGTTCATCAGCCAAAATTAGTCGTGGATGGTTTATGACAGCTCGAGCTAATGCTATTCTTTGAAGTTCCCCACCACTAAGTGCATCGGGGCGATGAGTCTCACGATGCTCCATGCCTACTAAGCGCAATAATTCTCTAGCACGATTTCGAATATCATCACGCGAAGAATGTATCAACTGTGCAGGAAACTCCACATTCTCTAGTGCCGTGAGAGTAGGAAGTAAGTGAAAACTCTGAAATACATAGCCCAAACGCTCGCGTCGAAATTGCTCTATACGCTTAGAGTTCATAGTATTTACCAACTCACCGCAGATTTCAATACTACCTGCATGAAACTGCTCTATACCACAAATACAGTTCAAGAGAGTTGATTTTCCACTACCACTACGCCCCATCAGAGCTACACGTTTACCTGCTCCTATAGTTAAACTTAGATCGTGCAGGACCCCTACTTCTCCGAAATTTTTGCATAAACCTGTGACTCGAAGTGCAGATTTATCAGGCGTAGAGCGTAGTGGCATATCTAAGATGGGTGATAATAATAAATGTTTAAATCGTACTACACCCCCTCACATTACAATCTATAAGTCGAATTTGTTGTAAGAGAATAATACTATTGATAGAAATAATTTATAACATGTGTAATTACATAATATTCAATTGCTTACTCGTATATAAATATTGAATGATAAGATTAGCATCCAGTTTAGACTCGTAATTAATGCATCCAATTGGAAATAATTTTGTACATGTTATTTTTTATCCGTATTTACTAAAATAAATCAGTATCATGACTTGGGAGAGATTTACTAATCACCATCTATCTATCAACGAACTGGACTTCGCGCTAGACATTAGCCGAATGAACTTTAGCGACGATTTTTTCAAAGAAATGGAACCGCTCATGCAATCTGCCTATAATTCTATGGAAGAATTGGAAGCGGGTGCTATTGCTAATCCAGATGAAGGGCGTATGGTTGGACATTACTGGCTACGTAACCCGACGCTGGCGCCTGAAGTTGAACAGACTGCTGAAATTGAAAAATGCCTAAGGCAAATTAAAAATATAAGCTCAGATATACATAACGGTGTAATTACTGGATCAAAGGGTACATTTAAAAACTGTCTAATTATTGGCATCGGTGGTTCAGCATTGGGCCCCCAGTTTGTTGCTGACGCATTGGGCAGACCAAAAAGCGATAGGATGAAGCTCTATTTTTTCGATAATACTGACCCAGATGGAATAGACAGAACACTAGCATCTTTAGATGGGGAACTTGGCATGACCCTTGCAATTGTTATCTCTAAGTCTGGGGGAACAGCCGAGACGCGCAACGGCATGCTCGAAGCGCAAGCCGCTTATAAAAGTGAAGGACTTAAATTCTCTGAGCACGCAATCGCTATTACGGGCGAAGCTTCTAAACTTGACCAAGTAGCGAAGGAGGATGGCTGGATTACACGTTTGCCTATGTGGGATTGGGTCGGCGGCCGAACATCTGAACTAGCTGCAGTAGGCTTACTACCAGCCGCACTCCAAGGCTTAGATATCGACCGCATTCTATCAGGAGCTGCAGCCATGGATATCGCCACTCGTGCCAGAGAGACCAAGAAGAATCCAGCTGCTCTACTATCATTAATGTGGTACCACTCTACAAAAGCAAAAGGCGCAAAGGATATGGTAGTCTTACCTTATAAAGATCGCCTCATGCTGTTTTCCAAGTATCTACAACAACTAGTCATGGAGTCTTTAGGTAAGGCAATAGATCTTAATGGTAAAGTCGTCCACCAAGGCATATCAGTGTATGGCAATAAAGGCTCAACCGACCAGCATGCCTACGTCCAACAGCTGCGCGAAGGTGTGCATAACTTCTTTGTCACTTTTATCGAAGTGCTTAAAGATAGGGAGGGTGAATCTATTGAGGTAGACAGTGGCGCTACTTCTGGTGACTTTTTGCAAGGCTTCTTTCTTGGAACCCGTGACGCCCTCTACGAGAATGGACGAGAGTCAATTACTATTACAATCGGGGAAGTGACTCCCGAGGCTGTAGGTCAACTTATTGCACTATTCGAAAGAGCGGTAGGCCTTTACGCTAGTTTAATTAACATTAACGCCTATCACCAACCGGGCGTGGAAGCCGGAAAAAAAGCTGCAGCAGTGGTACTTGAAATAGAGCAGCGTGTAATAGCTCACCTAAAAGAAAGTGCTGCAGTAAGAATAGATTGTACTACTATCGCCAAAAACTTGAGCCTTGAGTCGCAGGCTGAATTAATTTTTAAACTATTAAATAGATTAGTACGTAATAACAGAAACATACATACAGAGTTGAGATCCCCTCACCATCTATCACTTTATTATTACGAATAATATTATTCCCAAACCCCAAAAGTAAAATGAATCGTCTCTCTATCCTACTTCGTATAATTGCAATCATTGCTGCTAGCGCAGCATGCATTTTGTTTTTCATCAGCAAAGGTAAGCTCGCCGAAGAAGTACTTGCTAGAAAAGCGGCAGATAAAGCCTCTAGAGAGATACAAGTAGAGCTTACGGAAGCTGACAATCAAATTGAAGATTTGAACTCTAGACTCAAATCAGAACAAGAAGTCCTTTCCGATACTAAACGAAAATTAGAGAGTACTCGTTCTGAAATGTACACAGCCAGACAAGAAGTAAGTAGAACGCAACAACAACTCAGTATCGCTAAGAATGATATCGAAAGATTAGAGGAGAGCGCAAAGCGTCTGCGCAGCGATCTCCTTCAAAGCGAACAGAGCCTTGCTTCAGCGAGTAATGACATAGAGATAGAGAATCTTAATCTACGCATAGCCGAACTAAATAAGAGTAATGCCAAACTTGAAGAATCACTTCAGAATGTTGTTTCCAAAAATAACTCCACAAGCCAAGATTCTGAGCAAGCTGTCAGTAGCAATTCACTTAGCGAGCTCTATAGTACCCCTTCTGATACCGCAAAACCGGTATCGGTATTTGGTCCAGAGACCGAGATATTGAGTATGAAAAATGGCTTCATCGTTTTATCAAATAATGCTAATCTTGGACTAGTAGCCGGTGCAAAGGCAAATATGATTCAAAAAAAGCGTGCGATCGGCTCCATACAAGTCGTAAAAACTGACAACGAAATGATCCTGGCTAATATTCTACCTGGATCCAACACTAGTGCCATAAATGCGGGCGGCACTATAACAATCCTTCCTTAAAAACTATTTCGTCTTATTATTATGTGCCGTTCAGTTATACTTATTTTTGCAGTTATTCTAGTTACTCTAACTACAACGGGTTGTTTCGATAGTAGTCCTGATGAGCAATCTGTTCCTTGGAGCCGCCCTGCTGACTGGGAGCGTGGTGCGCCTGGATTCAAAGGTGGCCCCTCTGGCATAAGGGGTTACTAGACGCATTTATAAATGCATATATTTGCGCTCCACGGCTTCACTGGCAGAGGATGCGATTTTCATGCTATTGCTGATTTTATTGGCGGAGCGTGGCATTGCCCAGACCTACCAGGTCACGGGCCGAATCCTCTGTTAGACTGCTCTCCTGAGGCGTCTATTAAATTTATAGAGGATGAAATTTCTCGGTGCATTTACCCAAGTACTAAAAGTTTAAAGATACTATTAGGATATTCCATGGGTGCACGTGCTGCCATGCAGCACGTCTTTACTAATCATGCCGCATGGGATGCTCTGGTTTTGGTAAGTCCCCAACCAGGAATCGAAGACAATTTTGAACTCCTTGCTCGACAAGAAAGCGATGCAGTACTTGAAGAGAAAATCATGCGTGACGGCGTGCCTAAATTTATAGAATTTTGGCAACAGAAAGCTTTGATTCAGAGCCAAAAAAAGATACCACCCGAGTGGCGTACAGTAATGCAAGCAGCTCGCGAGGAACACACAAAAAAGGGCTTAGCCATGAGCTTACGACAGTTCGGACAAGGTCGCTGCCCCAACCTATGGCCGAGGTTGAAAGATTTGAAATTACCAACTCTATTAATAACCGGAGAACAGGATACACAATACACGAAAATAGCTCAAGATTTCGCCAGTAAGGTCTGCCTAGGTTATGAATCGGGCAAATTCCAAAGAGCTATAATTAAAGGAGCAGGGCATGCACCTCACCTAGAGTTTCCAGAAATGACAGCAAAAATTATCAAGGATTTCATAATAAATATAAACTGATTACTGCCCTACTGAATACTAGGAAGT
The DNA here is from genome assembly GCA_913041275.1 of uncultured Opitutia bacterium. Lineage (GTDB taxonomy): Bacteria > Verrucomicrobiota > Verrucomicrobiia > Opitutales > Coraliomargaritaceae > Thalassobacterium. The sequence continues at coordinate 9,233 of CAJWHF010000003.1, read as the reverse complement.
TTAGGGTCTTTAATTATGCGTAGAGGAAATCCCTTAATAGCCAGCTTAAGCGATTTAAGAACCCGATCCTCTGTAAGTTGAAGCGCATCGAATATATTAGGTAATTCATTGCGCCAGAAAACCTCATCTGTACTACTATCGTATAGCTCAACTTGTAGATTCAAGCGAGAAGTGAAACGTCCAACTTTGTCATCCTTTCGCGCTAATACCACAGCGTAAGGATCAATATGGTCAGAAGGATTACTGTAAATACTAACCGCCTTTTTCCATGTTACTACAGCGTAAAAATCTGCACCTGCATTTCTGGGAACTGACTGAAAGCCACGCGAGGATAACTCACTAGCAATAATATCTTCGGACAAATTCTCTAGTACAGCCTGGTCAACCTTACTAAACTCTAATCCTGTTAGTAGAGTATGCTTAAATGTAAAAGTATCTAAATTACTGAAATTTACAGTTTTAACGAACTCTGAGTAAGGCTGATTACTTATACAAGAAACTACATTGAAAATTAAAAAAAATGCGCAAATTATAGATTTTATAATTCTCATAATAAAGAAAGTATTACTAGATCGATGCTGCTTGTATTATATATATTTATACGAAGATTTTAAATTGTGAAATTAACCAAACAAGAGAAAAAAAGCCTATCTATACTGCTATGTATATTACTACTCGCTTTGATTGGCACATACATATTTTGAGTGTCTTTAAAAGGCATGTTTGCGACAAGTACTCAAAGTATTAAAAATACACCGATACTTAGCACTTACAAGGTGTGGACTCAAGCCCGCTTCTTGTTGTTAATAAAGTGGTCCCAATCTGTGTCATAACTCTGCCCTATAAGTGTACTAACAAATGGTCGCCAACGAGGTCGTTCCGGTTTACGTATTAAATGCATATTTGCTTGATGGGGTAATCGATTAGCCTTACGCGAATTACATTTAACACATGATGTGACGATATTCTCCCAAGACGTGCGCCCACCCTTATCTCGCGGTATTACGTGATCCATATTTAAATCGGAAGAATCAAAACGTACTCCACAATATTGGCATCGATGGTCATCTCGATCAAATAGATTATCACGAGTAAACTTAACTTCCTGAGCTGGCAATTTGTCGTACTTTCGTAAGAGCAGTACTTTAGGCACTCGTATTCGTAATCTAACAGTCTGCACATAAGACTCATTACCTTGGCTATCTTCTGCACTAGAGAGTTTTAACCAAGCACTAGAATCCATCATACGGAAACTCCCATCACCAGTATAGATAGCCTGTGCGTGATCTTGCAAAAGTAAGCTAAAGGCACGCTCAATACCAATGATGTTAACTGGTTGCCAAAGTCTATTTAGGACTAATGTCCTACAATTATGATCACTGCGCATTTAGTTATATAATAGATTATCTACTGACCTATTTTGGTTTCAAAATCTGAAATACTTCACGTAATTTAGCAGCGTCTTTCACTCCAGGTTCAACTTCTACTCCACTATTAATGTCAAGCTGTCGTGCGCCGGTAGCAGATTGCGCCTCTAGTACATTGGAAGGAGTCAAGCCACCAGCAAGTATCCATTTCGTCTTGGGGTAAGCAGCGGAGAGCTGAGTAAATCGAGGCCAGTCACTGGTATGGCCGGTACCTCCGTATAGATCTTTTTGGTATGCATCGAGGAGTATAGTATCGGCAAATGTCGTAAACTCCTCTGAGAATTCGTCTTTTGTGTCGAGGCGAGGCGCAAGCCAAAGTCGCTCTTTACCTAGTTGATAAGACATAGAAGCTAAAGAAGGACTACCAATTTGTAGACCAGTATGTATCTGAAAATAATCAAAGCATGAGCCTCGCATTTGATCAAGTTCTTCGGGGGCAGTTTCAACATCTACAATCACACGCTTTCCTACTGGCACATAGCTAGCCAATTCAGCAGCACGATCTAAACTAACTGCCCTCGGTGACTTAGGATAAACAATAAAACCACAATAATCCGCACCTAACGAAAGAGCGAGTTGAACATCCTCTATTCGAGTAAGTCCACATACTTTAATCTTAATAGAACTATCCACAATCTGAAGATCGACCGCGAAATAGCGAATTGCAAATACTTTACAAAAATATTGCCACTATTGATAGTACCACTCACTACGTTTTACAAGTACATGAAGTACCATGTCCTTTACATGATACGATAGATAAAGAGAACACATTTTATTTTTGTTTAGATTTCATAGCTTCTTTTTTAATATAATAATACACAGGTGGTAAAAATGTTAAGTAGTTGTCAAAACGTGCATACACAAAAACAAGTTCGTATTCTATTTTATGATGGGACATGTGGCCTATGCACGCGAAGCATACGTTTTTTAATTAAAGTCGATAGACGAAACCGCATTAAATATGCGCCTCTAAATGGCAGTACCTCCGATAAAAAGCTCCCAAAAGAGCTACGTGATCCATCCAATCTATCAACAGTTGTCTATCTTAAGGAAGATAGTGGTAAGACTAGTCTACATACCCGATCAGGTGCTGTATGCGCCATACTAAAAGAAGTTGGGGGAATATGGCTGATAGTAGGGAAATTATTACGTATTATTCCACTTTTTTTGCGCGAAGGAGCATATCGATTAATAGCAAAATACCGCTATTTACTTTTCCCTGTTGGTGCATGCCAATTATTAAAACAGGAAGAAAAAGAACTCTTCCTAGATTAAGTCCACAATCAGCCATTGTAAGTAAGTGAAATATTGCGTAGCCTATATTGATGAAATTAGCACAGGGACAGATATGGGAGACAGCACCTGAAGTACATAGTTACGAGGGTAAAACCCTCTATTTAAGGATTGTAGACTTAGATAGGAAAACAGTGAGGTATAAAGAAATGCTCACAAAAAACACTAAAAATGGTTACCATAAGGAAGCCACGAAAAAAGTTTTCTGCGGGCTTATAAAACATGCCAGGCTTACTCCTGAATAATGAAGGTTACACGTGGGGAGATCTGTCGACGCACTCTTACAGGGCGGTGCCCAAATTGTGGTTATTTTGGGATATTTCGAACATGGTTTCGTCTGAGAAAACTCTGCGTTAACTGTAAAATGGAGCTAGAAAAAGATGAATCTGGCTTTTACTTAGGTACTACTTCGATTGGATACGTTATGGCTATTATATTAGTCATCGTTCCGGTCTGTTTCCTCGTGATTTTCGAAGTTTTAAAAGCATGGATAGGGGTGGTAATTGCTATCACTGGATCAATTGTCCTATTCTTAGCACTGTATCCCATTATTCTTTGCTCTGTTATTATGCTTTATTACACAGTACAAGCCGAGGAACTACCAATCAACAACGACAATAAATAAAACTAAATATCGTAAGCCAAATACTCTAGCCCAAGAGCTAAAAACCAAAAAATAAAACTAGCACTAACGAACAAACAAATAGCATCTCCAATAATCATAATTCACTGAAATCTATAAGCTCGATTGACCTGCTTTTTTTATAGCTTGAAACTCGGAGCGAGTCGTAGGCATGATAGACAATCTGTTGCCTCGCTGTAGCGCACGCATGTTAACAAGCTCAGGCATTGATTTCATTTCTTCGAGTGAGACTTGTCGCACAATATCAGCTTTGAAGCTCACATCTACAAGTATCCAACGTGGGTTTTTAGGATCACTTTTGGGATCAAAATATTTCGATTTCTTATCGAATGCTGTAGGATCAGGATATGGCTTACTTGCGACTTGAGCGATACCAGCTACGCCAGGTGGATTAGTGTTTGAATGATAAAAAAGAATTAAATCCCCGATCCGCATATCGTCCCGCATAAAATTACGGGCTTGGTAATTACGAATACCGTCCCAAGGTTCTGTCTGTTTAATACATGCTTTCAGATCTTCAAAAGAGAAGACATCAGGCTCGGATTTCATTAACCAATAATTCATAATAATATGTGAATATTTTAGTAAATGACGATGGAGTTCAGATATAATACTGAAGGCAAATAAACTAGACGTGTTCTATTTGTATGGCTCGTAAATCAACCTATGCCGAGTTTCTCAAGTATTCGGTCAAGATCATCATTACCAAAATATTCAATTGTTATTCGACCCTTTTTTGATGAGTGTTGAACACCAACGCGAGTGTTGAAATATTCCCCTATCCTTTTTTCGAGATCGCGCACTGCTGCTTGTTCAGCCTCGGAAACTTTACTTTTGTCGACTTTTTCAGTGACTTTACCGACTTTTAAATTGCGTACTTGAACTTCTGCTTCTCGAACACTCATACCTGTCTCAATAATACGACGTGCTAGAATTTTACGGTGTTCTGTGCTTTTCAGTCCTAGAATAACTTTCGCATGGCCTGTAGAGATGAGTCGTCGACTTAGAAAACCCTGTATTTCTGAGTCTAAGGATAATAAACGTAGAGAATTAGCGACCGTAGTACGGCTTTGTGCTACCCGCTCCGCAACAGCCTCTTGAGTGAGGTCAAAGTCCTGCAACAAACTAGCATAGCCAAGGGCTTCATCTATTGGATTGAGATTCTCTCTTTGTAAATTTTCAATTAATGCTAAGCTCGCCGAAGATGCATCACTTGCATTTATAATGCGCGCAGGTATCTTATTTAACTTAAGATGCTTGTAGGCGGTCAGACGGCGCTCGCCAGCGATGAGCTCATAACCACCACCCTTACTATTGCGAACAACAATAGGCTGAAGTAGTCCTTCGGATTGGATACTCTTGGCTAACTCTTCAATAAGTTCAGGCTGAATTTCTCGCCGAGGCTGATAAGGGTTAGGAACAATGCTCTTAAGCTCAAGTTCTGTGTAGCCTAGCGCATTAGAAGTAGTGCTGGAAACAACATCGTCGCCTAAATCCTTATCACTGGGTACTTTCTTCACAGTAGAAGCAGTAATTGCATCACTAGAAGGGTTGGCATCAGCCCTCTCTGTTCCGGAAATGAGGCCGCTCAAGCCTCTGCCAAGTCTGGATTTAGAATTAGACATTATTTATTGGGTAATAGGTATAAAGATAGTTTCACCTACTTTTAGGTCTCGTGAGGGGTTTACGATCTTATTTGCGTTTTGAATATGTTTGATGGTGGAGTTGTTATCACGCGCAATTCCACTTAAAGTATCACCAGAGCGTACAACATATGGCTTACCGGTCTTAGGAAAATCATCAGAAAAATGCACTTTAGGTCCGACTGTGGGTCGAGTGTCCACCACACGAGCGACGGCATTGATCGCGCTTTGGGTCTCCTTAGCAAGAGCATTCACCTGACGATTTAAGTCACCAATTATCTGCTCTTTTTGAGCGTCATCTGCATTCTTATAATCTTGGCGAAAGGAGTCTATAGAAGAAGAAAGGCTGGCGATTTGCATCTGTGCCTCATTAGTAGCTGCGGCAACTTCGACTCGTAGCCGTGCATTTTCACGGCGCAACTCTTCCATTTCAAGCCTTACGGTTTTAACTTGCTGGCTTAGGAGACTAAGGTCTTGACTGAGATTGGCCACTGTCACCCTTAAGTAATCAGACTGCGCGAACAACAGTCCGTTTGAGGCGATTAAGCCACTTGTATAAACGATAAGTGGAAGTAAGAACTTGCTCATTAAATAACAAGATTTTCAATACAGCATCAAATGTCAAAGAAAAGTGTTGGTCAACATAGGTATAAATTATGAAATATCCATTTTTCTAGATGATTGAACAAAACTCATATTGGCTACACGACTGGAGCCCTTTCTTAATTCAGTTTCCTGATAATCCTTTAGGCTTAGATGGGATACGGTATTATGGGCTTTCCTACCTGCTCAGCTTCCTAGCCGCTTGGTTTCTACTAAAGCTTTATAATGCTAAAGGTAAATTTACCATTCACGCCGATGCGCGCGCGACGCTAATTACCGCAATTATAATCGGCGTTCTAGCCGGCGGCAGACTTGGATACATGCTACTCTACGATTTTGAGTCTTTATTAAAGAGCCCTTGGCTAATCTTACGAGTAGACCAAGGTGGGATGTCTAGTCATGGCGGCTTCCTAGGAGTGACCGTAGCCATGTTCTGGTTTGTTAAAAAACATGAATACAGTTTCCTGAACCTTGGCGATGTCATTGTAACACTTGCACCAATTGGGCTACTACTAGGACGAATCGCCAACTTTATAAATGGCGAGCTATGGGGACGCGTTAGCTATGTGAGTTGGGCTGTAATTTTTCCACAGAGTCCTAATAGTTATAACCCAGCCTTAGGAACGTATGGCCGAGAACCGCGTCATCCATCGCAGCTCTACGAAGCCGCTTTAGAAGGAGGCTTATTGTTACTCTACGTACAGTGGCGCTTTTGGAGAACGACTCCACCAGCGGGACAAATCGCTAGTGAATTCCTTGTCGGATACGGCATCCTAAGAATTATCGGAGAAGTATTTCGCCAGCCTGATGCATCTTTAATTCTGAATATAAGCCGCGGACAGTTTTACTCAATTTTCATCATACTAATTGGCATTATCGTCTGGAAAATAACAAATAGAAGAAATCGTGTAATATAATCGGTTCAATACTTTGAAATTTTAATCCTTTGTAAGGAAATCTTGCTTTCGCGTGATTAGATGCTTTTTTAAAAATATATTTGTGCCCAGATGGCGAAATTGGCAGACGCGCTAGACTCAAAATCTTGTTCCTTCGGGAGTGTGGGTTCGACCCCCACTCTGGGTACCATCTAGACTGCTGATAATTATCATTTTGTAACTTAATATTGTTTCTATTTGAACATAATGAAAATATTTCCTTTAATTTGAAATATGAGGTTTGGTTATCTATTAATCGCCCTATTTTTTTTATGCCAACTACTAGTTGGTCAAACGATTATATATGTAGACAAAGATGCGTCCGAGGGTGGAGACGGAACTTCCTGGTCTTCAGCATATAAGTTCCTTAACGATGCCCTCAGCGATGCCGGGATCGGTCTAGGAGAGCATCATATATGGATAGTAGAAGGGACATACTACACCGACGAGGGTAATCTGTATGTGAATGACGACCAAAATAGTAAATTTGTAATTCCCTCTACCGTGACCGCTGTCATTGGCGGATTTGTAGGCACAGAGATATCCGCTGATGCAGCTGACCCAGCACGCTACTTGACCACACTGTCTGGCCTTGTTTTTGAAGAATACGGTGCAACTGGAATAGGTAGTTCATATCTGCTCGAGACCGAAGCGGGTGCTTCTTCTTTACTGATAAAGGGTTTCAGGGTGAGCAATTCTTCTGATCAAAGCGGCTGCTTAATTAATATTACTGACGCAACAGATCGCATTCAGACGACATTTGAACAGTGTAATTTCTTGGATAATGAATCCACACAGACTCTAATTGTTACGAGCGACGACGATACCGTCCTATTTCGAAATTGTCGTTTTGAAAGATGTCAAACCTCTGGCGGTAACCTAATCCAATATGGAAACTTTGAATCCTGTTACTTTAATCATAATAACTCTACAAAAGCGATGTTATATAGACCCGGCACAGTCGATCGTTGCTTTATCAGCGATAACACGACGACTTCTAATGTAAGTAATGCAGATAACTCATTGATCTACCAACCAGGCAGTGTGTTTAACTCGCTACTCTACCGAAATGTTACTGGAGGTAAGTCTATAATTCACGCTTACAATACACAGCTGCTACATTCAACCTTCATCGATAATTATAACTATCAATACAACGATTCAGAAATATCAGGTAGCGTCACCGTGGGTAACTGTTTATTCTTTCGTAGTGGTATCAAGCGGGGTTCGATTTTGGACAGTGCGACCGTGGGCTATAAGTCGACGGTCAATCTTCCCGTACAATCCGCATTCTTTGGGATTTTTGGTTACGCTCAAAGTAACTCCGATGAAACTAACAGCAATGGAACATATGTTCGACTCTACAACTTACAAAACCAAGATCCATATGCTGGTAGTAGCGTATTTGAGTCTGGTTTTTTCAAAAAATTTGAAGCAGAGATCCCTTCACAGACACTAGATGAATTCCTAAGTCCAGAACAGTCAAACGGACAAAGTGGCGACGAATTCCTCACTAGCATGCAATCCATGCACGGCCGTACTTTGGATAATTATAGTGATTCATACGCGCCAGAGCTAACGCCCATTGTATTGCCAGATTTAGTCATTCCCGATCCCTTCGTTAATTCCTCAGATCCACTCGGTCCAGATGGTCAACCTTTCACCGAGGATGATGGCTTACGTTTAGACCCAAATTCTCAATGGGCCTCTGAGGTCATCGACGTAACAACAATCGCTGCTGACTATGAATTATATGATATCCTCGGTAAACCTCGTATTACTGGCGGACTCATCGACCTAGGAGCTTACGAGTACATACCGCTAGAAGATGCAGATAGTGATGGCATCAGTGATGCCAACGACGATTTCCCTAATGATCCTAGCGAAACACTAGATACCGATGGTGATGGACTGGGTGATAATCAAGATAGTGACGATGATGGAGACGGAGTAGACGACGCAGTAGAAATTGCTTCAGGCACTGATCCAAAACAATACAACAGCGCCTTATACAATTTTGTACAAATCCTAGGTAGTGGTGCATACGATGCAGATGACCTATCCGATTCTCGGCTTGCCGGCCAAAGTGATGTTACCTCGGAGCCGAATTCATTTAATCTCTTTACTGCAGACCAAGTAGATACAGCGGCTGCGTCTGCTCGATCAGCCGGTCAAAATGATGTTACTTCGGATCCAAGTTCCTTTAGCTTATACAACGCTAGTGACTTATCCACGGCACAATCAAGTTCACGGACCCTTGGTCAACAAGATGTAGTCACAAGCCCACTGAGTTATGGTCTCTACAGTCCTTCATATGTTGTATCATTACTTGATTCGAACAGGGTTGCAGGACATAGCGATGTAATAGCCGATCCTACCTCTTACGGACTGTATTCCGAACAAGGTATTTCTGAATTAATCACAGATTTAAGACCTGGATCGATTGTTTTAGACGTAGGACCGAACAACTCTGCTACATTAGAACTTCAAATTGAGCGTAGCTCTAACCTCAGTAGCTGGACTGCTGTTACAGAAGATATTGTAGAGATTGAGATACCACTAAGTGTAGATACTGAATTCTATCGCTTCGCATTCCCGCAGGATTAAATACTTTGAAGGCAATTGATGTATCTGTACATCAGTAAGGGGAAGACTAGCGAGCCCCTACCCCGCTCTAAATTATTGC
>CAJWHF010000002.1 GCA_913041275.1 uncultured Opitutia bacterium | reverse complement strand
GCTCCTGTTATTCCTCGATTACAAGTAGAATCAAAAAATCAGGAGGAATTCAGTCAACGCATTGAAGAACTAAGCAAACAGGTTTTACAAAATATGATCGACCGGATCATTATTGTTAAAGCTGCCGAAGAAAAAGGTCTTCTTATTCCACCCTCCTATGTAGAGCAAGAGTATGACGATGCTATTAATCGTGACTTTGGAGGTGACCGTAGTCGCTTCTTAGAATACTTACGCGCACGAGGAGAAACCACTCGCGACTTTCGAAAAAACGTTTACGAGAGCGTTGTTGTCAACGTGATGCGCTCTGAAAACCGTCGTTCGCAGTCCGAAATCAGCCCTGAGCGTATCGAAGATTTTTATATCAAAAACAAGATCCGATTTTATCAGTCTGAAGCACTCCATCTTCGTCAGATAATTTTAACTTCTCTCGCTGACGAAGGGCTCATCCCACTACGCCAAACCGCTAAACAAATTATAAGCGAACTCGATAACGGATCAAATTTCGGAGACGTCGCTCGAAAATACAGTCAAGACAAGATGAGTCGTAGTGGCGGTGACTGGGGTTGGATAAAACGAAAGGATATTCGCACAGAGCTAAGTGATGCTGCTTTCGGGCTAGAAAAAGGAAGCTATAGCCAACCAATCGAAATCGCTGGGACAATCTTCATTCTCTACGCTGAAAATAGACGAGATGAGATGATTCAGCCTGTCTCCGAAGTACGTGATATCATTGAAAATGTGCTTGTCGGAGAGATAGCCCGAGAGACCCAAGAAAAATGGCTGGAAGAGATCCGCAGTGAAGCATACGTTCGATACTTCATGTAGGCGAACCAATGGTTATCATTCTACGACTTTAGGGACTACTACTTGATTATCGCGATATTCAGGAGCTAATTTTTCCAAGGTCTCAGGCGTATAAATTTCACCTGGTTCATCACCTTCACGCCAGACATTAAAAACTTTTTGCGCATGCGCCATGGGCTCGACGCCTTGAACGTCTACTGCACTTAGTTTATCAAAGTGACCAATGATGTCCTCTAATTGTGAGCTAAGCTTAATTTTTTCTTCATCGGTAAGGTCGATTCGTGCAAGTTTGGCTACGTAGTCAATGTCTATCTTTGGTGTGTTCATGATAATCGTTTATTTACGAATCTGGTAATCTGTTTTTTCTGTAATTAGCTTCTGAATAGCATCAAAAGCGATACTAACTTCCTTATCTTTTAAAGTGCGATCACTTGCACGAAAACTCATACTCAATGCTATACTCTTCTTACCATCGGGTAGGCCCTCTCCATAGTAAATGTCAAAAACGTGGACATCTTCACAATCAAAACCTTTCACAGTTTTCTTCGCGAAGCTCGCAATTTTCTTTTCAACATCACCAGCAAAAACAGAATGGTCAACAATCAGAGCGAGGTCCTTAAATGAGGCAGGCTGATTACTTATACTAGAGTGGCGACTACGTTTTACTGCACGCTCAAAGAACTTAGGCGTCATTAAGATCGATCCCGCAATGATCGGCGTAGACAAATCCCAACGCTCCTTCAGGACGGAAAAGTTTAGTAGGCCGCAAGTCACCTCGAAGCCCATCTTCATGAAATCACCTGCTTCAGCGGCGTGCCCGACTTGCCATAAACTCGATTTAGCGATAGGATTAAATATTAGCTTATTCGCTGACGTTCCAGCAATCTCTAGCGCTTCTCCACAAATATTTTTCGCTGTGTAAAAGTCGGCTACTTCACGTCTGCGCCATGTACGACCCACCTGATCAGCCACTATAACAAAAGCAACTGAGTGTAACTCAACCATCTCTGCGTTAACCTCACGATAGACGTGACCACGCTCAAAAAAGCGAGTGGCGCCAGTCGCACGAGCAGTGTTCAATTGAAGCACATCTAACAAGCCAGGGACAAGTGACGGGCGTAAGTGACTCTGGTCGCTTTGTAATGGGTTTTTAAGTGCGAGTACTTCGTGACTTGATGGACCAAAAAAGAATTCGGTCTCCTCTGGATCGCGTAGGGAATAGAGAAAAGCTTCATTAAAGTCTTGGCCGGTAAAATAGTTAGCAAGGGACTCATTGACAGTGTAAATTCTATGATCGTTCAGGCTTATACCGCAGGCCGCTACCTCGGACTCAGGTATCTTATCGGTGCCGTAGATTCGAATAAATTCTTCGATTAGGTCGACATCGCGCTTAAGGTCCTCACGATAGGAAGGAATCGAAACTGCCCAACATACTGTGCTGCCCGCTTGCTCCTGAATGCAGACACGAAGACCTAACGATTCAAGCACTGATTGTATCTCTTGGTCGCTTACATCAAAGCCGATGAATGAGCGTACACGCTCTGGTTGCAACATCACTTCTACCTCTGAATTGGGCATGCTACCAACTTGAATCATGTCACCATCTACAACGCCCCCTGCGACTTCTAAAATAAGATCGATCGCTCGGAACAAGGCAGGGACTACACCTTGCGGATCGACACCTCGCTCAAAACGGTAAGAACTATCAGAAGATAAGCCCAACTTCCGAGAAGTTAAACGAATAGAACTAGGCGTGAAATAAGCACCTTCGAGCACAAGGTCAGTAGTATTATAATCAACCTCGGAATCAAGCGATCCCATTAGCCCAGCTAGGGCAAGTGGGCGCTCAGCATCCGCAATCAGAGCCATCTCTGCACTCAGAGTGCGCTCCACCGCGTCAAGCGTATTAATTTTCTCACCTTCTCGCGCCATGCGCACGACTAATTTCCCACCTTTAATCTTAGCTGCATCGAAAGCGTGAAGCGGTTGACAAGTTTCGTGTAGGACGAAGTTGGTGACGTCGACAACGTTATTTATCGAGCGCAGGCCTACCCCTTCGATTACATCCTTTAGCCAAGTCGGACTAGGGCCGACTTTTACCCCTTTTATGCAAATGGCACTATAAGCTGGGCATATTTTAGGTACGTCTACTTGAACACTGCTAATGAGAGGATTTGCGCTGGAACAATATTCTGCACTTGCCAAAACTTTAGGGTATTTGACAGGTAGCCCAAATTTTGCGGATAGCTCACGCGCTACACCTATGTGACTGAGTACGTCCACACGATTTGGAGTAATCTCTAAATTAAAAACAGTGTCCGCTTCGACGAAGAGCTCATTAAGCGAAAGGCCTAGATCTGTCTGCGGGTCTAGTACCATAATACCATCGTGGTCTTGGCCTATGAGTAATTCTTTAGCGGAGCACAACATACCAGCCGAAGGCTGACCACGTAGCTGAGCGGCTTTGATTTTAAAATCTCCAGGTAGTACTGCGCCAGGGAGCGCAACTAAAACCTTATCGCCCTGCTCAAAATTCTTTGCCCCGCAGACAATATCATGAAATTCACCCTCATTTCCTGTGGAAACCTTGCAACAACGAAGACGGTCCGCATCCGGGTGCTGAATGTATTCGAGGACTTGACCGACCACAACATTTTCTAGCTGAGGTGGACCAGATTTTTCGTATTCCTCCACATCAAAACCGAGCAATGGCAACACTTCAGCTAGCAACTCAGGTGAGTGCTCTACTGGATCGAGATCGATGTACTTTTTGAGCCAGTTATAGGAAATTTTCATCTCATTAATCGGGTTTAGACTAAATTTTAATACACACTGATAAAATTAGAGTTAGTAATCTGTGCGTTTTGATACTCACTCGTGGCTTTTAATTTATCCATTATGCGAATTGTTTCAGGAATCTAAGGTCGTTCTGATAATAGTAACGTATATCGTCGACTCCTTGAAGAATCATCGCGATGCGCTCGATACCCATACCAAAAGCATAACCAGTATATACTTCAGGATCGATACCTACGGATTTGAAGACTTCAGGGTCGACCATACCACAGCCCATAATTTCTAGCCACTTGTTACTCAACTTGCCGAGATCGGGTGAGAAAAAGTCCATCTCAAAGCTCGGCTCTGTAAAAGGGAAAAAACTCGGCCGCAGACGTGTTTTTGCTTTTGGTCCAAAAATAGATTTTACAAAATAGTCTAGTGTCGCTTTGAGGTCGAGTAAGGTAACCCCCTTATTTATATACAGGCCTTCAATCTGGTGAAAGTTAGCACTATGGGTAGCATCTGGAGTATCTCGTCGAAAACAACGACCAGGAGCCACGATGCGAATAGGCGGTTTTTCTTTAAGCATAGTCCTGATCTGGACAGTCGATGTGTGGGTACGAAGCAGGTATTTCTCATCACTATGCTTACTGACATTACTCACAGTCAATTGATCTGGCAGGTAATATGAATCCTGCATATCACGCGCGGGATGATCACTGGGAATATTAAGTGCATCGAAGCAGTAGTGCTCGGTCTCCAGCTCTGTAGCCTCAGCTACAGAAAAACCAATTCGACGAAATAGATCTACCATCTCCTCGCGGACCTGAGAGATGGGATGGAGCGTGCCACGCTTACAATCAGGAACTGGTAGAGTTGGGTCGATAGGGGGTCCAATTTTGGAAGCCAAGTCTGCCCTTTCTAGTCGCTCAAGCACTGCATCGAACTCAGTGATAACAGCGGCTTTAGTATCGTTAATCAGCTTACCCATAGCTGGCTTATCCTCCTTGGCAACTTTGCCCATGCCCTTCATTACCTTAGTCAAAGAGCCATTTGGTCCAGAAATAGTGGCTTTAAAGGACTCAAACTCTGCACGTGTGGAGATCTCCGGGCAATGTTCCCGGACACCTGTGACGATAATATTTAACTCTTCGTGCATGGCTTTAATCAAACTAGGTTTAAAAGACAAAGTTGCAGTCTCTAGGCTTTTGTCGAGACGGTTTTAAAGCAAATTAACTAACTGACATTAAGAGCGAGGTTTAAAAAAACTAGTTTTCATAATCTCAACAAGTATTACTTAAGCTGTTAAGAAGTTTAGCATAGCCCGCACTGCTAGAGCACGATGGCTGTAACGTGACTTAATTTCTTGTCCAAGTTCTCCGAAAGACTCCCTATGGCCATCTGGGATAAAAATTGGATCGTAACCAAACCCCTCTTTACCAGATGCAACGGATGCAATTAAGCCATGAGAAATGCCTTCATGATAGGATTCATTACCTCGCGCATCTAATAAACATAAGACGCAACGAAAACGAGCCTTACGATCTTTCCCTGTCCGTTCTGTGAGCTCACCTAGTAATTTTTCTACGTTTTTGCTATCGGTGGCATTCTGACCAGCATACCGCGCAGAATAAATACCTGGGGCACCCTCGAGCGCATCGACTTCGAGACCCGAATCATCCGACATGATCCAAGCTTTCTTTGGCGCTAAAGCTCGCAGTGCGATCGCCTTTATGCGTGCATTAGCCGCAAAGCTATCTCCATCCTCCACTACCCGCGGCATACCGCCACAGACCTCAGCAGAAGAAAGTTCGAAGTCAGAGCCAATAAAAAGCTCTTTAAATTCTTCGATTTTGTGAGCGTTATTAGTCGCTGCAATGATTTGATTCATCCTATAAATCCTCTAGTCAATAGATCTTCGCCTAATCTGACAAATTGTGGCTCTTTAAAGGCAATTACCTCATCCATTGACTTAGAGTTACGAAGCGAACCAAGCCCAGGGGATCCATTATCAGACATCAACTTAGGTGCTTGATAAACAAAAAGGTAATCCACCAAATAATCTTCTATCACAGCAGTGGCTAGTTTGGGTCCAGCCTCGACGTAAACGCCGTATATTCCCTCTTTTATACAACGCTGGCGGAAGGCATTCCAATCCAAGTGTCCCCTACTCTCAGGAAGTGGCCATAGACATACATCGGTCTTTTTACTCGATCCATTCGCTGATACTTCGGAGCACAAAATGACTGTCTTATCTGCATAATGATCCGAGTAGAGTTGCGGGCACTTTTTAGCATTCAATGTTTTTAATTCTCGGTCAAAAACAAAGCGTATTGGACACCAAACTTGCTCACCGATGCGAGAAGTCAAAGTAGGATCATCTTGTAAAACTGTATTCGCGCCCACTGCTATAGCAGGAAAATAGCGGCGCCAAAGCATGACATCCTCACGCGATGACTTACTTGTGACCCAACGGGATTGGCCCGAAGCAGCCCCAAATTTCCCATCCAAGGTAAGTGCTAACTTAGCACTTAATAATGGCGTGCCACGGGTTATCCAGTGGTTAAAAATCAAATTTAGATCCGTACACAAATCTGCTAATACTCCAGAACGGACTTGAACGCCCGCCTCACGGAGCCGGTCTAAGCCACGTCCCGCATGCTTAGGGTTGGGGTCTTCTGCGCCAACGACCACATGTGATATGCCCGCAGCAATTATTGCTTCGGTACAAGCACCTGTGTGGCCGCAGGTCGAACACGGTTCTAAAGTAACATAAAGAACGGCATCTTCGCTTGGTTTACGTCCAAGAATATCAAGCGCAGCGATCTCAGCATGAACAGTACCTGCCTTACGATGCCACCCTTCCGCCACAATCTCACCATCTTCTACAATAACAGCGCCAACCATTGGGTTTGGATGCGTATGTCCCCAAGCGCGGCGCGCTAATTCTAAGGCTCGCCCCATAAAAGATTCATCGTTAGCGTGCGAAATACTCATGCTTTCACTATTGGATTATGCACCTTTTCATGGGCGACTGTAGTCGTAGGGCCATGACCAGGGTAAATTGTGGTGTCTTCAGGCAAAGAGTAAACCTGTGTCCTGATCGACTTCTGCAAAACAGAAAAGTCTCCGCCAGGTAAATCGTAACGCCCCACACTCCCCGCGAAAATGACATCACCGACAATAGCAGAGGCTTCTTTTTTTAAATAAATTAGCACATTGCCTGGGCAATGCCCCGGCACATGACGTATCTCCATCGTCGTACCTAGTAGCTTTAGCGTATCACCGCCCTCTATCCAGCGCAGAATAGGCACTGGATTGAGCTCTAGACCAGGCAAGGCATAGCTCGCCATTTTAGAAGGACTAGCAAACATTTCCCTGTCACCGACATGCCCATAAGTACTAATACCTGCGCTCGCGAACTTATGTCCGTCTACGATATGGTCCCAATGTCCATGTGTGAGTATTAGGGCTATAATTTGACAGTCATATTTATTAGATAACTGTACTGCCCAATCATATGCCTCTGCCGGCGCGTCAACTACGACACATTGCCCCAGTGCGGGTTCAACCAATGCGAAAGCATTGGTTCCAATAGGAGGGAATTCTTGAAATTCAATTAACATAGAGCTTGTAAGATACAGGTGCTTTAGGGGCTTTCAATGCGTAAACTCGCACAAAGCTCTTTCTGGCAATAATTAAACAAAGAGAATATCCACGAATCATTGACAGGCAACGCGCAGAGTGCACAACAATCCATGAGTAGTCGCATCGTCGGCAAACACATCACTTAACTAGACAATCAATCGCTTTAACTATGAGCACTATAATCACAGACATCCGCGCCCGCGAAATAATAGACTCCCGAGGCAATCCAACTGTAGAAGTCGACGTCGAACTCGATTCAGGTATAATAGGCCGCGCTGCGGTTCCTTCTGGAGCCAGTACCGGTGAGCACGAAGCGGTAGAACTCCGCGATGAAGACAAGAACCGTTATCTCGGTAAAGGTGTAATTAAAGCAGTCAATAACGTAGACAATTTAATAGCTCCCGAGCTCATTGGCCTAGACGCTTGCGACCAGATCACAATCGACAAGGCAATGCTCGCATTAGATAATACACCAAATAAAAGTAAATTGGGAGCTAACGCCATGCTTGGAGTATCGTTAGCCGTCGCGCATGCTGCAGCTGATGCACTCGGCCTACCACTTTACAAGTATATCGGTGGTCCTAATGCAAAAGTACTACCAGTACCCATGATGAATGTCATCAACGGCGGCTCTCATTCCGATGCACCAATCGCGTTCCAAGAATTCATGATCCGCCCTATAGGTGCTACTACTTTTAGCGAGGCAATCCGTATGGGCGCCGAATGCTTCCACAGCCTCAAAAAGGTTCTACATCAGCGCGGTCTTAGTACTGCAGTCGGCGACGAAGGTGGTTTTGCTCCTAAGTTTGAGGGCACAGAAGACGCCCTAGACACACTAAGTAAAGCAGTCGAAGCAGCTGGCTATAAGGTGGGAAGTGATATCACCTTTGCTTTGGATTGTGCTTCCTCAGAGTTTTTCGAAGATGGAATCTACGATTACTCAAAGTTTGAAGGCAATAGCGGAGTCAAACGCAACTCTGCCGAGCAAGCTGCTTACCTTGCAGAGTTGACTGAAAAATATCCAATCGACTCGATCGAGGATGGGTGCGACGAAAATGACTGGGATGGCTGGAAGGCTCTCACAGACGCAATTGGACAGAAAGTCCAATTAGTCGGAGATGACTTGTTTGTCACCAATGTCAAATTCCTCCAGAAGGGCATCGAACTTGGTGTAGCTAATTCCATCCTAGTAAAAGTGAACCAAATAGGAACTTTGACTGAGACTCTAGAAGCTATCGAACTTGGTAAGGTAAATGGATACAATTCAGTAATTTCTCACCGCTCTGGCGAGACGGAAGATGTAACGATTGCTGACATTGCTGTAGCGACCAACGCTGGCCAAATAAAAACTGGTTCTATGAGCCGCTCAGATCGCATAGCAAAATACAATCAACTCTTACGTATCGAAGAAGAATTAGGAGAAAATGCGATCTACGCTGGTACTATAAAATAGTTTATAAATAACGACTTACTAAAAGCCCGATGGTATTTCCATCGGGCTTTTTTTGGGCTACATGCAGAAAGTAAGCTTATCGAATCGCTAGCCAAAGCCTAAGAAGGTCACCAAAGTTCAACCGCTTGGTATAGGGCTTTACACAATTGAAGGATTTACGCTTAATATAACACCAATTCTTTAATCTAAACATGTCTACAAAAAGCTGCGTACAATTGTAATGAAATATAGAATAGAAAAAGACACGATGGGAGAGGTTAAGGTCCCAGCCGATAAACTTTGGGGGGCACAAACAGAGAGATCTCGCAATAATTTCAAGATAGGTCCATCCAGTTCCATGCCGTTAGAAATAGTCTATGGCTTTGCTTATCTTAAAAAAGCAGCCGCTTACGCAAATCACGATTTAGGCGTATTAGAGCTAAGAAAGCGGGATCTTATTGCAGAGGCGTGTGACGAAATCTTAGAAGGAAAGCACGATCAGCAATTCCCACTTGTTATATGGCAAACAGGCTCTGGCACGCAGAGCAATATGAATGTAAATGAAGTGGTTGCGAACCGGGCCCAACAATTAGCAGGCAGTAGTATAGAAAGTGGCGATAAAATAATTCAAGCCAATGACGATGTTAATAAATCGCAGTCGTCCAACGATACATTCCCTACGGGGATGCATATTGCGGCTTATAAAAAAATCTCAGATGTCACTATCCCTGGCGTTGAAAAACTATTAGATACATTAAAAAAGAAAGCTGCAGCTTTTGGAGGTGTTGTAAAAATAGGTCGCACCCACCTTATGGACGCAACGCCACTGACACTAGGTCAAGAATTCTCAGGCTATGTCTCTCAATTAGAATATGGAATTAAGGCCTTACACAATACGCTAGAACACCTCAGCGAATTAGCTTTAGGAGGAACAGCTGTAGGTACAGGCCTTAACGCGCCTGAAGGATATGATGTCTTAGTCGCCAAATACATCGCTCAATTCACAGGGCTGCCTTTTATAACAGCTAAAAATAAATTTGAGGCATTGGCTGCTCATGATGCCATTGTAGAAACTCACGGCGCTCTTAAACAATTGGCTGTGGCACTGAATAAAATAGCCAATGATATTCGAATGATGGCCTCCGGGCCAAGATCAGGTATTGGTGAAATCACCATACCTGCAAATGAGCCTGGTAGCTCTATCATGCCAGGAAAGGTAAATCCTACTCAATGTGAAGCCCTTACTATGGTGTGTGCTCAAGTTGTTGGAAATGATGTAGCCATCTCTTTAGGAGGCACACAGGGACATTATGAATTAAATGTGTTTAAGCCTGTAATGGCGGCAAATCTTTTGCAATCTGCGCAACTCATCGGAGACGCTTGCGCTAGCTTTGAAATGCACTGCGCTCGTGGAATTGAGCCTAATAAAAAAATCATCAAAGAATTGCTTAATAATTCCTTAATGTTGGTAACTGCCTTGAATACAAAAATTGGGTACTATAAAGCTGCTGAAATTGCAAATGCCGCTCATAAAAATGGTACAACACTGCGCGAAGAAGCGATCAAATTAAAGTATGTTACTGCAGAGGAATACGACGCATGGGTAAGGCCCGAAGACATGACTGGAAGCCTCAGCTAAGATAGCTTAAGAAAATGCGCTACTAGGAATCAAAATTTTAATCCAAGAATCACTGATACTTTAAGGACAAAATAGGCTATTCAAATACATCCCTACTTTAAGCGTTCCCAAATTTACTAGATCCCTTTGAGAAGTAATTCAGGAGCTCGCTGCAGAATATTTTTGCGAATTATTTCGCCTTCCTGTCCACTTTGGAGGTCACGTACTTTGACAACACCACGCTCTATTTCTTCGCTTCCATATATAAGAGCAAAGTGGGCACCAGACTGGTTAGCATCTTTAAACTGCTTTCCAAATCCTTGGTCCTTGAGTGGGTATTCGACTTGGAATCCCAATGAACGCAATTGAGCTGCGTCAGATAATGCCGCATCACGCTCAGCGGTACCGCCTATAATGGCAATAAAATCAGGGTAATATCTGTATTCTGGAATAAGCGATTTCGCTTTAAGCAAATTTGCCACAGTCACATCTCCCATAGCAAAACCGACGGCCGGCATGTCAGGTCCACCCAATTTCTTAACAAGTGAATCGTAGCGACCACCTCCAGCAAGAGCACGGCCCTCACCGCTCAACTCAAAAGCTTCAAAAACAAAGCCCGTATAGTAAGCTAGTCCGCGAACTATCCCAAGGTCTATTTGTATAAATTCACGAGCGCCAGATGACTCGATAAGGCGTAATAATTGCTTCCAATCATCTACCCGTGCTTTGGCTTTTTCTGCGAGCATATCCTCTAGTGGCAGGCTTAAAATATAATTACTTAGCGTATCAAAATCCCTAATCTTAATAACTTCCTCAATACGACCTAAAAAATCTTCTGCTGAATCGCCCATGACACAAGCGAGTTTATCAACGGTTTTCTTGCGTTCTGTTCGATCGAGCTTGTCGATAATAGCGAGCACGCTGGCACTGCTTGAATCGTCGAGTCCTTCGGCAGCTAGTATGAGCAGCCATAGGTCACGATCACTTAGTCGCAGCTTAAAATCACTTGAATTCAACCCCAAGGATTGAAGCAACTGTGTGAGCATAGAAATAAGTTCGGCATCCGCGGCAGGACCTGACTCCCCAAAAATATCGGCATTAAACTGATAGAAAGCACGCAGGCGACCTTTTTGGGGGCGCTCATAGCGGTAGTTCTCCCCAATGTTAAACCATTTAATTGGCCGCTTCAGGCTATTTCCTTTAGCACCAACAAGTCGTGCAAGTGAGGGGGTCATCTCGGGGCGTAGAGCTACCGTACGCCCTCCACGGTCTTCAAAATTAAAGAGCTGACCGACGATTTCTTCGCCCGACTTTTCTATGTAAAGCTCAAGTGGTTCTAGTACAGGTGCATCATATTCCAAGAAATTAAATGCCTGAGCAACTTTACGCCAGTGATCAAAAATATGGTTTCGATGAGCACATGTCTCGGGATAAAAATCCCGAAAACCAGGTAAGCTTTCAAATTGCATTGTAAGCCCTCCTTACTGCAGTAGTAAGAGTACTAAGTTCCGATTGGAACAGAATAATTCTAAGCATCCCCTTCAAGCGCATCGATATCGATATTCTGCAGCTGCGCCTTCAGTTCCTTACCCGCTTTAAATTTTATCACTGCTCTTTTAGGAATAACTACGTCCGTCTCAGGCTTATTAGGATTACGTCCGATACGAGACTTACGAACCTGCACCTCGAAGACGCCAAAATTACGTAGTTCGACATTACGACCTTCTCTCAAGGCGCTAGCTATAGCCTCGAGGGTAAGCTGGACTGTCTCACGTACCTCTTTTTGGGCAAAGTCTGTTTTATCATAGATATCTAAAACGATATCGCGTTTTGTAAGATTATTGGACATTCGAATGTTTGCCTCTTGGGCTTGCAGAATTAGTAATTAACAAATAAGGAAGATGTGATACTTCGGATCGTGAAAAAACTGTCAAACTAGAAAATATGAGTCAAAAAGAACCCCCCAACCCTTTCGAGGAAATTCAGAAGCAATTAAAAGAGTTATTCAAGGACTCTAATGTCAGCATTTCCGCTCGCAAAATTCCAGATGATTCGGCCACATCGGAAAGCTCATCAAGCGACACTACAGATTCGTCTTCGACAAAAAATAAGAGTACTGAAACCCTCGAAAAAATACGTAATTTTCATCTTAAACCAAAGGAAATACGTGATTACTTAGACCGATTTGTAATCAGGCAGAACGATGCTAAGAAAGTGCTCTCTGTAGCAATCTGCGATCATTATAACCATGTGCGCCAATCTTTATCAGGCAAGCGCACAGAGGCCGTACAGTACAGCAAGCAGAATTTACTACTACTCGGACCCACAGGAGTTGGGAAAACATATTTAATGCAAAACGTAGCCCGTCTGATTGGAGTACCCTTCGTTAAAGCGGACGCCACAAAGTTTTCTGAAACAGGATACGTAGGATCGGATGTTGAGGATTTAGTTCGTGATTTAGTAAAAGCAGCAGGTGGTGATATAGACTTAGCGGAAAAGGGTATCATTTTTGTAGACGAAATCGATAAGATCGCCAGCGAAGCAGGTATTGGTGGGCGCGATGTTTCTGGACGTGGAGTGCAAATAAATTTGCTCAAGCTAATGGAAGAGACTGAGGTCAACCTCTATAGCCCGAGTGATATGATGTCTCAAATGCAAGCTGTCATGGAAATGCAACGTGGAGGAAAGCCTAAGGCCAAATCCATAAATACGAAGAATATACTTTTTATCGTAAGCGGCGCCTTCGACAAGCTAGCAGAATCTATTAAAAAAGATCGCGCCAATAGCGAGATGGGGTTTGGTGCGGCACAAAATGACGACCAGGAAGATCTCTCTAGCTATTTACAATATGCGCAAACGAGTGACTTTATTAAATACGGGTTTGAGCCAGAGTTTATCGGACGCGTACCAGTCAGATGTGCATGCACCGCCCTATCAGCCACAGACTTGGCGCATATTTTAACAACCTCCGAAGGAAGTGTTTTGCACCAATACCGAGACGACTTTCGCGGGTATGGAATTAATTTTGATATAACTAAAGAATCAATAATGGCCATCGCAGAACATGCCAGCAAGGAAGGTACGGGAGCTCGAGGAATCATGACCGTTATGGAGCGTTTATTTAGAGACTATAAGTTCGAACTTCCCTCGACTGCCATCAAGTACTTCGAAGTTACAACAGATATGATAAGTGATCCTAGTAAATGCCTCGCAGAACTTAAAAAAGCCAATGCTCATTTACAAAGAGCCGTATGGGAGGATGATATTAAACGATATGCTACGGCTTTTGAGAAAGCGAACGGCTTCACTCTTGAGTTTAAACCATTTGCTGTAGATGCATTAGTCGACGAAGCTAACGATCGTGATCTTACAATCCAGTCTCTGTGCGAAGATAAATTTAGAGACTTTAAGTACGGATTAAATATCATTCATAGCAATACTGGACAGACAGTCTTTAAAATTGGAAAGCTCGCGATAGAGAACGCGGATAAAGAACTTTCTAACTGGGTCGTGCGCAGCATTGAACAGGTCAAAGATAAAAAATAAGTGAGCTTGAATAAGCTAGCGCAATTACGCCAGCATTGCCATTAATAGGCTAAATAAACTCAAGCTACTAGAAGACTCACTCAGATAACTATTCGAAAATATTAATGCCAGAGGGAAAAAAAGTCAGTCAGATGTTTGCTGGTATATCTAGTCGTTATGACGCAGCCAACCACCTCCTAAGTGGAGGAATTGATTTCTACTGGAGGCATGTGCTAACTCGTCTAGTAAAAGAGTTTGCCCCGAAAGAGATAGCCGACCTCGCAACGGGAAGCGGCGACGTTGCTTTTAAACTACGAGAGACAATAGGCACAGGCGTGCAAATAGTTGGCTTGGACTTCTGCGAGCCTATGCTGCAGAAAGCTCGAGCCAAGCGGGCAGCGAAACACATATACCAGGACATCGAATTCACATTCGGTGACTGTATGGAGCTTCCCCTGCCCTGCGATTCTGTAGATGCTATCACGATTGCCTTTGGGTTACGTAATTTCGAAGACAGACAGCGGGGCTTGATGGAGATTTTGCGTGTCTTGCGCCCAGGAGGCAGGTTATTTATATTAGAATTCTCGCAACCAGACAAATGGGTACGACCCTTTTACTACTTCTATCTCAAATTTATTCTACCCCGTGTCGCAGCACTTGCCACTGGGGATAAAAGTGCCTACGATTACCTTGCAGGTACTATCGAAAGTTTTCCAACAAAAGAAGCACTGACACAACAACTCAGACGTGCCGGCTACAATTCAATCAAAGCAAATGGTCTAACTTTTTCCATTGTTGCAATTCACAACGCCGAAAAAGCGAATTAATATACTATTATTTGTTGTGTATGTTTATATAGGCAGGATTCTTGCATATATTAATATCTAATTAAAATCCAAAACTATTAAATATAATGGACTTTACTACTCAGCTCGGACTCGATCCCAAAACTGCATCTTATGCCCACAAAGAGGCATCACTTATTGAATATGTAAATCTAAAGCTAACATCAATTGGCCAACCAACTTTCGAGTCCGTAGAAGACTCTCACTTTTCCAGCTTGAGTAAATCCCTATTAGCTAGCTACCAAGAAAAATCCCGCCTATTAGCTGACTACCTTCCTCCCTGCGATCGCAGAGTACAGAGTTTCATAACAGAATATTTCAGCGACTTAGACCCCAGTGAAACACCTCAACTACCAAACAACACTTTAGTCTTAGATCGACACGGAGTCGCACGTACTCTCTCGCTACCTGCGAATGAGGACTATTTTTGTTCTTCTATCATCGATTCTTATCGTATCCAACAAGGCGTACTTCATAATCCAAAAAGCGACCGACGTACAACGAAGGGTGTTTTTCATGTCACAGAAGGTGGTCTCCCAATTCCAAACGACAAAAAGGCAGTTCCTAAACTGGCTGCTGCTCGCCTCTTTGCAAAGGCTTTAAATTGTGCTCCCGATTCGTTACTCACACTCCCGTTCCTTGCAAATGGAGAGAAAAAAGCACTCGCTTGGGCATCGCTCTTACTTCGTCCGGTAGTCGTTCCTGAAGTGTCCGGATTCTCCAAAGAAAAAACAATGGAAGTGCGCTTCTTCGCGCCTGGAAACCTTGTAAGTAATCTCGACTTCGTTGAGTCTATCTTTGGCAATGCTGGTGACCCATCCATTACCGAAAATGACGCCGGTCTCGACCCCTCTCACTGGACTGGACACAGTGGTTGTGTCATTCTAGCACCTCATTTAATGGGGACTACAAAGAAGGAGCTAGGTCTGCCTAACATCAAAGAAGCTACCGATCGTCAAAAGCGCGATCGCATGTGTTGGGAAAAAGAGGACGAACTCTACAATGACGGTGGCGCTTTTAAAATAACTTGCCGTGACGCACGCGGCGTAGTCGTCACAGCAATTGCAGATAACTATTTTGGTTATTGTAAGAAAGAGGTAAAAACACAAATCAGCTTTTCTGCTAATTTAAACGGTTTGGCTGAGGAGGAGCACGCAGGCGGCACACTCGCCTTCACAGGCTACGATCTAGGAGAAGATTTCCAACTCAGCCAATATTATCCAGAAGTGGATCAGACCTTCGATAGTGTTATAGCTAAATACATAGACCGTATCGACTTGAAGCCCGAAGGTTACGCGGTCGACAAAAACTTTAATACTATCATCTACATCCCTGAAGATGCGCGTATCGAGTTAAACTCTCAGCGCATTAGTTGGTTAAGCCAAGGCGTAGAGCAAGTGATCAAACTTCTCCCCCATAACACTTATGTCTTACCATCAGGGTACAAAGTGCAAATGGTAAAACCAGCTGAAGGTCGGCGCTGGCGACTAGTAGGACATACCGCTGAAAGCCGTGTCTGCCACAAACCTTGCACTGTCTCGGGCGGCGGTAAGTCCGAGATTTCAAAACCAATTACCGACGCTATCATCTCAGGTCCGGTTTTTGTTAGTGATTTCGAAAAGGACTTTGATCGAGCTGAGGAAATTATCAATAAAGAGTATGGTCAGCGCTTCCTAGAAGAATCAAAGAATAAAACTCAAGGACGAACACTACTGAGTAAAGACCGATCACTTGGATCAGTGGTCAAGCTTCTTACAGTCTCAAAGGCTGTATACACAGAAGCCTATAACACATGGTTGGATTCGGTGCCGCAGAACATCAAAGAACTCGTATTTATCATTAAGCGATACTACAAAGAAGACTGGGGGAATCAATGGAGGGAAAGATTTAGCGTCGACTTAATTGACGGTAAGCCGGGTAAAATTCTACGCTATCGGGAGCAGGCAATGCTCACTCAATATTTACGTGTTGGTTATACAGAAAAAGGCTCTTGGCGAACATTCGGACTGCGTAAGGATTTTACTCCTGCGGCTAAAATCTCGTTAGAGGATGACATTACCGCGTCGACTGTCGCACCTACTTCACTTTTGAGCAGTCTACCTCCAGGCTGGTCGCAGCCCTCTGCGAAATTTGTACATAACTGTGAGTACAGATTTTTTCAGCGACCTGACGACGCAATTATCCGTGGCTACGACAAAGCTGCTGAGTCCGACCTTAGTTCCCACGGTAGTTTTCTCAGTAATTATGAGCCCCTTGAACGTAGCTTTGCGCAAGATGAAACCGAAGATGCTATCCGCTTTGGTCAATATACCGATCCGATGCGCAATATGATTCTTGATTTTACGAGTAAGAAGTCTCCAGATTACTACTGCACCAACGCCTTTCCGCGGATTGTAGATGGCACGCCGACTAAAAACCCTCGCTATCTCCAAGTGCGACCAGACTTAAAAGACCAGAGAGCACTTTACTTAGCAGACCTGAGCTCACGGCTTTATCGTAGGCAAGACTCCAATTCACCCTTACTAAGACCGGTTACTTCTATCCTGCCAGGACGTAGAAATAATCCGTCCGAACCAAACTCAGGAGTCAAGGCACTGTGTGTTTTTAATCCGATACACCACATGGAGCTACCAGAGTTATTCATGGAATATATATCTAGTATTACTGGAAAGTCTCCCTCAACAACTGGTGCTGGCTCCGAAGGTGCGTTAACTAAGGCACCTTTTAATGCACTACTTCCCATCTACGACCTTAATAATGCTTTGGTATCCTATCTTGTCACAGATCAACCAGCTTTTATTACTGCCGCTGGATACGTTGGACCTAAGTTCCGCGTCGATCATGACATTAGCCTTCTTGTCCCAGAAATCTGGTGCCGCCTCAAGCCCGAGGAGTCCGATCCAAAATGGATGCTAGAGCACGGATACCTCGAAAAAGTCGAAGACTTTGAATATGAGGGCAGACACATACTAGCTAGTCGTTTAGGGTACCGTATAACCGCTAAATTTGTTCGGATATTCTTCGGTCGCGTCTTTAATAATCCGAGCTCAGTGCTTGATGAGGAAATGCTCAAACCAGAATTACAGGACATGGCTACATTTGTGGAAGGCATGGAGACAATCATCGCCGCGCACAAGCAAGCGGCCGATAACTACTTTGCTGACGGTTCAATTGAAGACGCCTGCCCGCCCTTAAAAGCCATTCTTCACATAATGAAGAATGGAAACTACGAGGGCGAAGACCTAGATTCATCAAAAGTACGTGGGCTCTTCACCCGCGAAGCTTTACTCGAAAGCGATTGGTATGCCGAGCGACTCGCGAATCAACAGAATAAAGACATTGATCAATGGCAAAAGAACGTTGCCTATTTAGAGCATTTTCTCCAGCGCGAAACGCACTCGGGTGTAGCCAAACGGCTCGGGATAGAGACCCGCCTAACTGAAGCTAAGGACACCCTAGATACGGTACGTTCAAAACAGTACCTTGACTCGCTTGTCGGTACCATAGGAAGACAGCCAATTAAAATATAGTAATTTAAGATAATAATCCTATTTATAGGATTTATTCTATTACCACTCAGTCCTGACACTTAGTATTTAATCGTGGTAATCTGTAATCTATCTATCCACTAAACGATCTATGGGCATGAGTAATGACAGAAATCATCTAATCGGTGGCATAACTGGGGGTATTGGATCCAGCCTTGCCAAAGCGCTAATTGCAGACGGACATACGGTTGCCGGTTTTGCTAGGGACAAAGATAAGCTTAACCTGTTTACACAAGAATACAACTGCCACACACTTAGTTGTGACGCCAGTAGGCCTGATGAGGTAGTTGAAACAATCGAAGTACTCCACAAAAAATTAGGCTCTATTGATACTTACACTCATGCTATCGGCTCAATTTTTCTTAAGCCTGCTCACCTTACCACAGATGCTGACTGGATGCGCACTTTGGAGGCTAATTTACACAGCGCTTTTTACGCCTTACGCAGCATAAGTAAAATTATGTCAAAACAAGGGGGTGGCAGTTGCCTGTTCTTTAGCACTGCCGCTGCTCAGACTGGAATTGCTAATCATGAAGCAATTGCCGCCGCAAAAGGCGGAGTAGAAGCTATGGTAAGATCCGCTGCTGCTAGCTATAGCTCCAGAGGCATTCGTATAAACGCCATAGCTCCAAGTCTTACCGATACCCCCTTAAGCCAGAGCATCGTAGGCAACACGCAAGCACTAGAAATATCAAAGCGTATGCACCCGCTAGGCAGTATTGGCCAAGCCGGCGACATTGCTAGCCTTGCTAAATGGATTCATTCAGAGAATGCTCAGTTTGTTACCGGACAGACTTTCGTCGCAGACGGTGGTATCTCATCGATCGTCCCAAAGATTAGAGCTTAGAGCCTAAAAGAGCTGTTTTGTGATAAAAGTACTCCAATGCGCAGGGACAGCTAGCGTACTATTCATTTGCACAGTTGCTAACGCAAAATCCCCAGAGCCTACCTTTCCAACATCGATTGGACTACCATCAACAGAAGATAAGCTATATAAAATAGGAGAACATCGCTATATTCACAAAATGTTCTTCAAAATCTACGACGTCGCGCTTTACGCTGAGGATGGTGCGCAAAGAAAAGACATCTTAGATGCCAAAGCCAGCTATCAGCTCCAATTTCGGTACCTTAGAGGAGTAGACAAATCAATCATACTCAAATCTTCAGCTAAAATGCTACGTAAGAACCTAGTTCCAGAGGAACTCGATAGCATCACGGCGCGACTAAATCGGCTTAATACAGCCTACCAAACTGTAGGAAAAGGTGATCGTTCATCGCTCACCTATCAACCAGGAATAGGCACGACTCTCCATATTAACGATTTACCTATTATTACTATAGAAGGCGAAGACTTCGCTAGGCATTATTTTACTATATGGCTTGGAAAACTACCTATTTCAAAAAGTTTAAAGGAAGACCTTATTAAAATTTGAATTAGAAACTACTCTTAATACTATTTTTATTCGTGTATTTTTATTCGTGTATTTTATTTCTATACTATATTAATATATCAGGGTTTTTTCTTGCTATTGATTGGTAATTAACTATCTCTAGTTTATATATGGCTACAACAAAAAAGAAAATCGCTGTCTCTGCCAAAAAACAGGCTCAATCCAACACAAGTATGCCTGGAAAGTCCAAGAACTTCGCCACAGCTCCCATCAATGAGTCTCTCTCGAACAAAGAGAAAATAGATCTCTACAGAACAATTGTTGGCATCCGACGTTTCGAAGAGCGCTCACTTCGCGCCTACAATCAAGGTAAGATCGGCGGCTTTCTTCATCTCTACATAGGCCAGGAATCCGTTGCTGCTGGAATCGTCTCTTTAATGGGAAAAGATGACCATATTATTACAGCATACCGCGATCACGGCCATGCATTAGCTGTTGGCATGTCGATGAATGAGTGTATGGCGGAAATGTACGGGAAACATACAGGTTGCTCCAAGGGTAAAGGTGGCTCTATGCACTTTTTTGCACCCGATAAAAACTATTGGGGCGGGCATGGCATAGTGGCGGGGCAAACACCCTTGGGTGCTGGACTTGCTTTTGCACTTAAGTACAAAGGTCTAAAGGGCTGTGCACTAACTTTCTTAGGAGACGGCGCCGTTAATCAAGGTTCCTTTATGGAAACTCTTAATCTTGCATCACTATGGGATATTCCCGTGGTCTTTGTCATTGAGAACAACGGCTACTCTATGGGCACAAGTCTCAAGCGATCATCAGCTGCTGAGAATCTCGCGCACCGTGCGGAGGGCTTTGATATGGAATGGGAAGTCTGCGATGGCCACGACGTTTACGAAGTGCGTGAGGTTGCTAATCGGGCCATGACTCGTGCCCGTGAAAAACACAAACCGTTTCTTTTAGAAATTCGCACTTATCGCTACAGGGGCCACTCGGTAGCGGACGCCAACCATGAAAAGTATCGGACTAAGGAAGAAATTGAAGAATACAAACGTACCAAGGACCCAGTTAATGTGATTAAGAGACAACTCCTAGATGATGGCACTCTTACCGAAGATGAGGCCAAGCGTATTGACCAAGAAAAGAAGGACGAGGCCGAAGCATCTGCTAAATTTGCCGAGGATAGCCCAGTGGCTCCTCGCGGCGAAATCCAGACGGACGTCTACTGGGAAGTTGACAACGACACAGAAGGCAATCTCAAGGGAAGATATTTCTTTAACGACTAGACCATTATGCCACTAATTACATACCGCGAAGCGATCAAACAGGCTCTAGACGAAGAGATCTTACGTGATGAAAACGTCTGCATCATGGGCGAGGAAGTCGCAGAATACAACGGCGCATATAAAGTAACGGAAGGTCTCTGGGAAAAGCACGGCGACAAAAGGTTGATAGACACACCAATTTCCGAAGCAGCCTTCTCTGGTCTAGCTATCGGCGCTTCCGCCTTAGGTATCCGACCAGTCGTTGAATTGATGTTTATGTCCTTTAGTTATGTGGCGATTGATCAACTTTTTAACAATGCTTCGTTCTGCCGATATATGTCTGGTGGCTTAATGAACATACCCATCGTAGTTCGCGGGCCCGCAAACGGTGGTACTAATGTCGGCGCTACACACTCACATACACCGGAGAATATGGTAGCAAATCATCCGGGCTTAAAAGTAGTCTGCCCTTCAAATGCATATGATGCAAAAGGCTTAATGAAAGCTGCTATCCGCGATAATGATCCTGTCTTCGTCATGGAAAATACCCTACTCTATGGAGAGAAATGGGAAGTGCCAGAAGAGGATTATATTGTAGAACTAGGAGTTGCTAACATACTAAAGGAGGGTACGGACCTGACTATTGTTTCACATGGCCGTTGTTCTATGATTTCACTAAATGCAGCCAAAACTCTCGAAGAAATCCACGGTGTTAGTGTCGAAGTCGTCGACCTACGCTCAATTCGCCCATTGGACGAAGAAACTATTTTAAATTCCGTAAAGAAGACGCATCGCGCCTTGCTGGTCGAAGAAAACAAGCCATACTGTGGTGTCGATGCTCAGATTTCGCACATTATACAACTAAAAGCCTTCGACTACCTAGATGCACCTGTCCACCGTGTCTCCGCCATCGATGCACCACAAATTTATGCAAAAGAACTCGAAAACTGGCAGATTCCAAACGAAGAGCGCATCATCGAGATGGCATTAAAAGCTATGATGTAGAATCTAATATCATTTTTTATATTTAAAACCTAAACTTAACTACCGAAATCATGGCCACACTTATTGATATGCCCAAACTTAGCGACACCATGACGGTAGGTACACTGGTCAAATGGTTAAAGAATGAAGGTGATCCTGTTTCTAACGGCGATATGATAGCTGAGGTAGAGACCGATAAAGCCACGATGGAAGTCGAGTGTTTTGACGATGGTGTATTAATTAAGCAATACTGCGAAGTTGGTGATGAGGTTCTCGTCGGAGGCCCTATCGCTGCAATAGGCGAGGCAGGAGAAAGTGCGCCCGAAGCGAGCACTGCCGCGAGCACAACAGTAGAAGAAGCGCCAAAGAAAGAAGTAAAAGATCCCGTCATTAGCGAGAAACTAGTAAGCCCCAGCGAAGCTCCCGCTGAAAAATCGGTACCTGAAGTAAGCAAAGAGGCCGTCCCTACCGCCGCAAATGCAGGGCGTATTAAGGCCTCTCCACTAGCTAAAAGAATAGCTACAGAAAAAGGTATCGATCTTTCTACTATTAAAGGCTCAGGTCCTAATGGGCGTATAGTAAAAGGCGACGTTGAAAGCGCGACACCCAATGCTGTAATCAGCGAAGGCACTTCCGCCTCTACAACCACTGCCACTACCACTACTGTCGCCACTCTCGAAGAACTCACTCTTCCTGTGTCCAATATGCGAAAAAGTATTGGAAAAGCCCTTGTTGCTTCCAAAACTCAAGCGCCACACTTTTATTTACAAATCGAAGTTAATGGCGCTCCCTTAGCTAGTCTGCGCCAAGAACTCAATGCTAAGTTAGCCCTTCAATCCCCAGAACAAGGTGGTGCAAAATTCTCAGTTAACGACCTTACACTTAAGGCCGCCGCAGAAGCGGTTCGCCGTGTACCCGCAATCAATCGATCATGGGAGGGTGAGACTATACAACAACATCCGAACGTACACCTCGCCTTTGGCGTCGCCATAGACGACGGCCTGGTAACTCCAGTTATCCGCGCCGCTGAAAACAAGGGTTTACGCGAAATTAGCGCAGAAGCTAAGGTGCTGATTAAAAAAGCGCGCGCTAAGAAACTCACACCAGATGAAATGACCGGTTCCACACTCACCGTAACTAATCTCGGAATGTTTGGAATCTCTGATTTTTACGGTATCATTAATCCAAACAACGCAGCGATACTGAGTATTGGCGCTACCATAAAAAAGCCAATAGTTAACGAAAAGGACGAGATTGTAGTAGGCCAAATTATGAAAATTGGGCTTTCCGGCGATCACCGTACGATCGATGGGGCAGTTGGGGCACAGTATCTCCAAGCGCTGAAGGAAATACTCGAAACTCCTGCTCTGATGCTAGTCTAAATAGGATAGCTTAACAACATGCATTCAATGCCCGCTACACACGCGGGCTTTTTTGTCGCCTCTCTTAGAAATGAGTGCGTTTTTTTATCACTTTTTCACTTATTAATAAGATTCGTATTGTTACTCGCTCTCTAGATCTCCAAGTTTGTTTTAATATTACTCGCGATATGCAACCGATAATTCTTCAAGGCCGTCCCTCTTTTTCTAAGTTCCGCCTCAGCGCGTTGCAAAGTGCAATCAATGCAACCACACCCGATCTCGATATCTCTTCAATTGATGCGGTCGATGTCTATTTCATCGAGTCCAAAAAACCGCTAAACGGTGCAGCAAAGGAGCGCGCGATTGCCCTACTTAATGCGGAGCAAACTACAATTAATAGTGGTGGTTTCTTTGTCACGCCACGAAAGGGTACCATCTCTCCTTGGTCCACGAAAGCCACCGACATTTTCCTAAATTGCTCTATTGAAGGTGTAGCTCGTGTCGAGCGTGGCATCCACTATCGCATCGTCGATAGCAATGGACTAGAGCTTACTATCGTAAATTTAGGGACCGCTCTCTACGCCCTACACGACCGAATGACAGAAGCGGTGTACGCAGATGTAAGTGACTTTTTTACACATTTTCAACCTGCTAGAGTACGTACTGTCCCATTAATGGATGAGGGTCCCGAAGCTTTTCATAGAGCTAACATTGAATGGGGCCTTGCCATGAGCCCAGAGGAGATCAACTACCTTGTCAAAGCCTACCAAAAAATGCGTCGCGATCCGACCGATGCTGAACTTGTTATGTTCTCACAGGTCAATTCTGAGCACTGCCGCCATAAAATTTTTAACGCCGACTGGATTGTCGACGGAGAAAAAAGCGAGCTAAGCCTCTTTAACATGATTCGCAATACTCACAATTTGGCACCAGAAGGGACACTAGTAGCGTACTCTGATAACTCAGGCGTATTAAATGGCTCTCCCGCTGATTGGTTCGAGGTCAATCAACGCGGCGACTTGCGTAATTATAAAAAGACGCAAACTCAGCTCGATATTTTATGCAAAGTGGAAACCCATAATCACCCCACCGCTATCTCGCCCTTTCCCGGAGCTGCCACCGGAGTGGGCGGTGAAATACGCGATGAAGGCGCAACGGGAATCGGGGGACGTCCGAAAGCCGGCCTT
Source organism: uncultured Opitutia bacterium (assembly GCA_913041275.1). Lineage (GTDB taxonomy): Bacteria > Verrucomicrobiota > Verrucomicrobiia > Opitutales > Coraliomargaritaceae > Thalassobacterium. Next base: position 32,068 of record CAJWHF010000002.1, on the reverse strand, counting down.
TCAGCATTCATGGTCTCCAATCTTGAAGTACCCAGCTATCCACTTCCTTGGGAAAAATCTATTGCTGAGCACCCGGATCGTCTGGCCAATCCCATGAATATTATGCTAGAGGGCCCTATTGGAGGTGCTTCCTTTGGAAATGAATTTGGGCGCCCTCAGTTATGCGGAATGTTTCGTACCTTACAGTTTGAACATAACGGCCGCCACCGTGGCTACCATAAGCCAATTATGGCAGCTGGCGGTATGGGTAACCTCAAACGAGAGCACGTAGCGAAAAAAGATATACCACCGTCAGCCTGCATTATACAACTGGGCGGGCCTGCTATGAAAATTGGACTCGGCGGCGGCGCTGCGTCCTCCATCGCAGCAGGGGCACAATCTGAAGCGCTCGACTTCGACTCTGTTCAGCGAGGCAATCCAGAAATGGAACGGCGCTGCCAACAAGTAATCGATGGATGTATCGCATTGGGTGCAGATAATCCCATGCTCTCTATACACGACATAGGAGCGGGGGGCTTATCCAATGGACTACCCGAATTAGTCGAGGCAACTGGTGGAAAGTTTCATCTACGTAAGGTTCATAGTGAAGACACGTCTATGAGTCCGATGGAAATCTGGTGTAATGAGTCACAGGAACGTTACGTTATGGGCGTCTTACCTGAGCGTGTGGAAGAGTTCCGATCTATTTGCGAACGCGAGCGCTGCCCTATGAGTATTGTGGGTGAAGCAACCGGCGACGGGCGACTGACCCTGGAAGACGCTCACTTCAACGATAAGCCTATCGATATGGAAATGAACGTGCTTCTAGGGAAAACTCCAAAGATGCTAAAAGACGTATGCCGATTAATTGAGGAGCACCCCCCTATTGACTTATCAGGGATAAAACTCTCCGACGCTATTGATCGAGTGCTCCGCTTTCCTGCAGTCTCTAATAAGAATTTCCTCATTACCATCGCAGACCGCTCTGTTACCGGTATGGTCACTCGCGACCAGATGGTAGGCCCCTGGCAGACACCTGTAGCTGATGTCGCCGTAACTTCCTCGTCTATGAGCACCTACTGCGGCGAAGCCATGGCAATCGGCGAGCGTACACCACTCGCGGTTATCAACGCCCCCGCGTCTGGCCGTATTGCTATTGGCGAATGTTTGACTAATATGGCAGCCGCCCAAGTTTCCAATATAGAGCGAATCAAACTATCTGCTAATTGGATGGTAGCCGCCGGAGAAGAGGGCGAAGATGCTAATCTTTACGACACAGTAAAATCGGTAGGAATGGAAATTTGCCCTGCTCTTGGCATTAGCATCCCAGTGGGAAAAGATTCTATGTCCATGAGAACCAGCTGGAAAGATAGCAAAGGTAAAGACCATAAACAAGTCTCTCCTCTTAGTCTCATGGTAACTGGATTCAGTAGTGTGGGAGACGTTCGTAAGACGGTCACTCCTGACATCAAAGAATCTGAGAGTATACTCTTATTAATTGATCTGGGCGCAGGGAAAAACCGCATGGGAGCAAGCGCACTAGCTCAAGTCTTCAATCAGGTCGGTAGTGTTACTCCAGACCTCGATAATCCAGAAAAATTCAAAGGCTTTTTTGCCCTTATTCAGGAACTAATAGCTGATAATCTCTTACTCTCCTACCATGACCGTAGTGACGGTGGTTTGCTAGCTTGTATAACAGAAATGGCAATTTCAGGAAGGAGTGGCATACAGCTCGTTCTAGATAAGCTTTACGACTGTAGCCATTGCGAACCCGAAAGCGTAGAAGGTACTGATTCTTACCAATCTGGAGACTTAGTAAATGTACTGCGCTTGTTATTCGCGGAAGAGTTGGGCGCCGTAATTGAGATCGAGAAAGCTCATCTTGCTGAAGTCACCGCAGCCTTAGCAAAGCACAATATAAGCGACATCTCTCACCTCATCGGGAAACCCACAAAGGAAAAAAGCTTCAGCATAAGCCTTAACAACGAACTCTTATATAGCGAGTCGATCACTACCCTTAACCGCGCTTGGTCCGAACTCAGCTTCCAAATGCAATCAATGCGCGACAACCCTGTCTGCGCAAAAGAAGAATTTGACACGCTGCTAGATGAATCAGATCTAGGCACGATTATTAAGCCTAGGTTTGATATTAACGAGGTTGAAGGCTTTAAAATAGCAGCAGTAAAGCCTAGGATGGCTATACTTCGTGAACAAGGCATTAACGGTCAAAACGAAATGGCCTTTGCCTTTGACCGCGCCGGATTCCAATCCATCGACATCCATATGACTGACCTTCTTGCTGGACGGGTTGACTTAGCAGAATTTACAGGACTCGTGGCCTGCGGTGGTTTCTCTTACGGCGACGTCCTTGGGGCGGGTTCAGGATGGGCAAAAAGTATTTTATATAATCCTAAGCTAGCTGATATGTTCCAAGCATTCTTCGAGCGCTCGGATAGTTTCACTTTAGGCGTCTGTAACGGCTGTCAGATGATCTCCCAGCTCAAAGATATTATTCCTGGCACTAAACATTGGCCTCAATTTCTTCGTAATAACTCCGAACAATTCGAAGCTCGTTATGCCAATGTCGAAGTTCTAGATTCTCCAAGTCTTTTTCTAAAGGATATGGAAGGATCAATTCTCCCAATCCCAGTAGCCCATGGGGAGGGGCGTGCTGATTTTACCAATCCCATAGACTACGAGCAATGCATAGACCAAGAACTAATTGGTCTAAGATATATAGATAGTAATGGAAAAGCAGCCGAACAATACCCCGCCAACCCAAACGGTTCTTCTGGAGGAGCGACAGGATTTACATCGGCAGACGGCCGAGCCACCATTATGATGCCGCATCCAGAACGCTGCTTCCGATCTGTGCAAATGAGCTACCGATCGAAGGATTCATTTAAAGGTGAAGCTGGGCCATGGTTGAAAATGTTCCAAAATGCACGCTCCTTTGCTGCAAACATTTAAGGGCTTAAGCTAAAGGTAAAAGCAGTTTGTAATTAACTAGAAAATAGTTTTCATATCACTTTCTATTAATCTAAAGCCCCTTAAAAAATGAAGACTCTACACGCAGCAGCGGCGAAAGACCCCCACGAAAACCGCTCTCCACTTAGCCCAGAATCCATCGGTAAATTGTCCAATATGGGTATAAAAATTACCGCGGACAAAGGCATTGCATTAAAATCTGGTTTCACAGATGAATCTCTAGTGCAAGCTGGTGCGCAAGTGAGCGAACTAGGCGAAGGTACAGCATTGGCCGACATTATCATACGAATCGCCAAACCAACACAGGAAGATCTAGATGCCCTAGAGCCTGGAACCTTACATATAAGCTTTCTAGATCCCTTTAATGAAAAAGATTTAATTCAGAAATTAGCTGATAAAAAAATCAGTGCCATTAGTATGGAAATGATTCCCCGCTCCACCCTTGCTCAGAAGATGGATGCATTAAGCTCACAGGCGAACCTCGCAGGTTACTTTTCTGTAGTCAAAGCTGCCGAAACATTAGGCAAGGTTCTGCCCATGATGATGACTCCCTCGGGAACCATAGCTCCTGCTAAAGTATTTGTCATCGGAGTGGGCGTTGCTGGCTTACAGGCTATCGCCACTGCCAAACGTATGGGTGCCCAAGTTCAAGCTTTTGATACTCGTCCCGAAGTAGAGGAGCAGGTCAAGTCAATCGGAGGAAAATTTCTTAAGATTGATCTCGGAGAGACCGGACAGACTGAACAAGGCTATGCCAAGGAACTCACACCCGAACAGATTATTAAGCAAAAAGAGGGAATGAAAAAGGCTTGTTCCCAATCTGATATAGTAATTACAACTGCTAAGCTTTTTGGCCGTCCCGCGCCTACCCTAGTCGATGCGGATATGATAGCGGTGATGAAACGTGGTTCTGTCGTTGTTGACCTTGCAGTCGAAACCGGAGGCAATGTTGAAGGCTCTGTTTTGAATAAAACAGTAGAAAATGAAAATGGAGTAAAAATTATAGGTCTAGCTAATCTAGAGGGTCAGGTTGCTAAGGACGCTAGCTCCATGCTTGCTGCTAATTTCGCTAATCTTATTGAACACTTTTGGGATAAAGATCAGGGCTTGGTCAAACTTAACCCCGAAGACGAAGTCCTCAGAGAATGCCTCATTACTCACGGGGGAACTGTAGTCCACGAAAGATTTAAAGAGAAGACCTCAAAATAGAGCTTCCCTTAAGCATTAACCCGACTCACCTACAACAAATGGATCCGATTACCCTAATCTTCATATTTACACTAGCCGTCTTTCTCGGCTTCGAATTGATATCTAAAGTTCCGTCACAATTACACACACCGCTTATGTCGGGGTCCAATGCCATATCAGGCATTACTGTAGTCGGCGCTATTGTCCTTATGCAACAAGGAGATAACTCACTCGCACCATGGATCGGACTTGCTGCTCTCATTCTTGCTACAGTAAACGTTGTGGGCGGTTATCTCGTAACTGACCGTATGCTAGAGATGTTTAAGAAGAAGGGAGATTCCAAATGAATGAAGGTGTACTCATAAGCTACGTCGTCGCGGCGATCCTCTTTATCTTCGGCATTAAAATGCTGGGCTCAGCCAGCACAGCTAGGAAAGGGAACTTACTCTCTTCGGTTGGTATGCTCATAGCGATAGTAGCAACCCTCACTGAGGCTAACCTAGATTACCAATGGATCGCTGTAGGTATTATTATTGGTGCGCTCATTGGTGTAGTAGCTGCGAAGCGAGTTGAAATGACTGGGATGCCTGAACTTGTCGCTCTTCTCAACGGCTTTGGAGGCGCAGCGAGCTTCCTAGTAGGATGGGCGCAGTATACGGCAGTATACAATAACCAAGAGGTAAATATTTCCTATTTTGAAGCCTCTGTAATATTCATTGCTATCTTTATTGGTGCGATCACCTCCTCTGGTAGCTTAATTGCTTGGGGTAAGCTATCTGGGAAGATGGGTGGCAGTCCAATTACTTTTTCCGGACAGAAAGTGCTCAATCTAGTTTTTATTGTCGGTACATTCGGTCTTGGGGTAGCCTTTACCATCCTGAGCGCAGGAGCTTCTGGACCTAGTATCCTCTACGCATTCCTGACATTATCTCTTTTATTAGGGGTCATGCTAGTCATACCTATTGGCGGAGGCGATATGCCTGTGGTCATCTCTTTACTTAACAGTCTATCCGGATTAGCGGCATGTGCTGCTGGCTTTGTTTTAGGAAACGTAGTTCTAATAGTAGCAGGTTCTCTAGTGGGAGCTAGTGGTCTAATCCTCACAGTGATCATGTGCAAGGCAATGAATCGTAGCCTCATTAATGTTGTCTTAGGAGGATTCGGAGGATCTAGTAGCGGCAGTAAAGAGCTCGAGGGTGAGATGAAGCCTATGAATGTGGCAGATGCCTTTTATGTTCTCGAAGCTGCTAATAAAGTCCTCTTTATACCTGGCTATGGAATGGCTGTCGCACAAGCACAGCACGTAGTGCGCGAATTGTCAGATCTTCTTGAAAACAACGGCTGCGAGGTCGGCTATGCTATTCACCCTGTAGCCGGGCGAATGCCTGGGCATATGAATGTACTACTCGCTGAAGCGGACGTACCTTACGAACAACTCCTAGAAATGGATGCTGCTAATGCTCAACTACCCCTCACCGACGTAGCTATAGTCATAGGAGCCAATGATGTGGTTAACCCCGCAGCACAGGAGGATCCAGGATCTCCAATTTATGGGATGCCTATAATTAATGCCCACCAAGCAAAGACAGTATTTTGCCTCAAACGCGGCCAAGGCACCGGTTTCTCGGGTCTGCAAAACCAACTCTTTGGAATGGACAATACCCGAATGGTTTACGGTGACGCTAAGTCCACTATTGGCAGCCTTGTTAACGAATTTAAGAACACAGACTAACTTCTTAATACTCAGTAATTAGTTTCTGGAAGAAAAATATATTATATGTAAGAACAAACAAAGTGGTACGAGCAACTACTATTGCCCTTTAAAAGGATCCCTCTTGGAAGAGTTGTTTACTTAATATATGCAATCAGCATAACGAACTAGCCTAGGCACAAGCGCGGTTTTAAACCTAAAATTTATCAAGAAAGTACTTGCTACAGCTATCCTGCTCCCTACTTTCCATCTTTCAATTTTCAACTGAGGAACTCCTATGTCACGAATTTGCGCAATCACAGGTAAACGCCCATCCAAAGGTGGTCGTATCATCCGTAAAGGTCTCACTAAGAAAAGTGGTGGTATCGGTACTTCTCTTGTAAAGAACACACGGAGGAAATTCCGCCCAAATGTTCAGCGTATTCGCGTCAAGCTTCCTAGCGGTCAAGTAAAACGTATGTGGGTTTCTGTTAAAGCCATAAAGGCAGGCAAAGTCACTAAGGCTTAAAAGCCATTCACAGCGCCCTATCATTATAGGGTTTAGGCACAGTAATTAAGTTAATTCTGCGGTTGAATCACACCTTGGATAAAGAGTTTTCTTATTGGCATCTTGACTAACAATCAGTGATACCAGCTAAACAGCTCTTGGATCGTGATCCTACTTCTTTCCTCTAGGATGATACAAGGCGTGCTCATCAACCAAACGCTGCGATTGTACGGAAGTATAGATTTGAGTGGTCGATATATCGGCATGCCCAAGCATTTCTTGAATCGCACGTAGATCTGCTCCTCCTTCTAGTAAGTGCGTGGCAAAGGAATGGCGAAGAAGGTGAGGCTTAATGGATTTCTTGATGCCTGCACGTCTGGCCTGCTCCTTAATCATCACCCAAACCATCTTACGCGAAATCGCCCTGCCTTGCTGACTAAGAAAAAGTTCACTGCCTGTGCGAGCTTTAACAAAATGTGGACGTCCTCCTGCAAGGTAGTCTTCTACTGTTTTGACCGCAACCTCACCAATCGGTGTGATGCGCTCTTTCGAACCTTTCCCTAAAACTCGGATGTACCCTTCTTGTAAGTTAATACTTTGTAGCAAAATACCGCAGAGTTCGGATACACGTAATCCGCTACTGTAGAAAAGCTCTAAAATGGCACGGTCTCTCAGACCATGCGGTGAGCTATTAGAGGGAGCATCTAGTAGTAGTGTTACCTCCTCCCTCGAAAGCACCTCTGGTAATGTGCGAATTACCTTAGGTGCTCCAAGTAACTCAGTGACGTCATCTTCACGAATACTCTCACGTACAAGATATTTCGCTAACATACGCAAAGCCGAGATTTTACGTACTTGGCTAGTACGTGCATAATGGGCACGACTCAAACTTTCTGTCCACAAAGACAAATGAGTAGGCTCCACATCTGCCCAACTATTAACCCCCATATCGGACAAAAATTGCACACACTGCTTCAGATCCCGAGCATATGCCTGTAGTGTATTAGCTGAAAGCCCACGCTCTAATTCTAACCAAGCTAGGAAACTCTCCAAAACTTCGTTAAAGGCAGATGGAACTCTGTCATGAAAATCATTTATCATGGATTCTATAGATTGATATCTTAAACATGTTCCTTGCAAGCTTGCATGGGAAGCACACAGTTTATGATTTTGATGAACAATTCAGTAAATAGTGACCAGAGTATCAAGCCCACCGACTTACGGGGTATACTGAAGTATGTCCCCATGTTCCAAAATCAAATCTTCGTACTTGCTATAGATGGCAGTCTCGTCGCGCACGAAAACTTCCAAAATGTCTTACTCGATATCGCAGTTCTGCGTTCGCTAAATATCAAAGTAGTGCTCGTCCATGGGATAGGTCACCAACTGAAAACACTGTCCAAAGATAAGCGAGTAGATATATCGGACTCGCATGGAGTATCTAAAACAGACTTAAGCACACTAGAGCTTGCGACTGAAGCATCCGCTATTGTCAGCCACGATATAATGCAAGGATTGACCCGTAATAAACTCAGCTGCGCGCTATGTAATGGCGTACGAAGTAAAGAGTTAGGTATCATAAAAGGCGTAGATCAGCTCAACACAGGCGCTGTGGACAAACTCGATGATGGGCTTATACATAAATTGCTCGATGCGAATACAATTCCTTTATTCTCACCTATCGCTTTCAGTCGAGAAGGCTCACCTTTAAGAATTAATTCTGATTCGCTCGCAGCAGACCTAGCATCGAAATTAAGAGCCTCTAAGCTCATTTTTTTAACTACAGAGGAAAGCATAAAAATAGACTCCGAGCCTTTGACTAGCATAACAGTCAATGAGCTCGAATGCTTACTACAGACCCTACCTGAAAAATCTACGCACAGACTACGAAGTAAAATACAATACGCTGTAAAAACAGTTAATACTGGTACCCCACGGGCACATATTCTCGATGGACGTCTCTATGGTGCGCTACTAAATGAAACTTTCGACAAAGTCGGAATCGGCACGATGGTTCATAGCAACGAGTATCAGTGTATCCGCCGTGCTGTGCCTACAGATGCTCACTCTATATATAACATTACCCAGAACGCTGTGCGTTCTGAAAGGCTACGCGAACGCTCACAAGAATCAATTGAAGCCGAAATTAGCGACTATTTGGTTTATGAAATTGACGGAAGTATTGTCAGTTGCCTCAGCCTTAGAAGCTACGACTCTGTGCTCGAAGTCGGCAGTGTATACGTTCAACCCTTCTATCAGAACAAAGGTGTCGGTCGCAAGATGATAGAATTTGCCTGCGGCCAAGCCAAAGAACGAGATGTCAAAAGAGTATTCGCTATGACTACGCAAGCCGGTAAATTTTTCTCCGAAGTTTGCTCTTTTCTGGAGGGTAACGTAGATGATCTTCCAATAAACCGACAGGAAGAGCATAGAAAAAACGGCAGAAATTCCAGAGTCTTTTACCGTGATATCTAGTTATCTAATTGGCACTTTAAATGGAACTCTACCACACAACCGACCACCTCGGAGTTTCTGAGCTTAATCCAAGCATTAAAAAAATGCGCGCACTGATCGATAGTCTAGATGAGCGCAGTGTAGACGAGGCTGATCACCCAGATATATCTCTCGTACACGACCCCAGCGGTTGGTCGCTTAGCGTCTATCCGAGCGGTATAGTAACTCTCGAAAACCTCGATGATGTAAGGGAAACGACTCGCTACATGAAGGATGTATCACGTAACCAGGCCCATAAGCTGTGGATAAAGCTCTCATGTGGTGAGATCGCGTATGTGAAAAACCTACCTTGGATACTGAACGAAGCCTGAGGCTAAAGTTCTGCGAAAAATTAATTTCCTATTAGGTCCAAGCTAAGCTTATCACAAAGTCATCAACTATTTTGAAGGCGAACGACAGTTGCACCAATTCAGAATCAAATCTAGCATCCATTTCTTTAATATCTGCTGTGCCTTCTGCCAAGTTAACACTAAGAGCAAGCTCTCTAAAATTTCCCAATTCACGCCAGCGGGGAAACTGAGCCTTATAAAAAGCTTCCTTCAAGCTAAATAGGATCGAAGCATTCACTTGATTATCTCCAGCAAACGAAACTTCTAGAGGATGAATTACTCGACGAGCAGCCGACTCGCTTAGTCGGTTGGTTTTCTCTAAGTCTAACCCTACAAGGGCATATTGCTCTTTTTTGGCAGCAACGGCCATAGCTATGCCTAGACTATGAGAGATAGAACCTAAGAATCCCTGCGGCCAATTAGGTAAGCCATCTGCATCTGGTAGAGCAATTCGGTCTTCTGACCCTACTTTAGCCAAAGCTTGGCTAGCACATCGCCTACCAGCCTTGAATTCTTCTTGTCGATGTTTCGCCCAAGAGTGAATCATATCGTATGCATTATTGGGCAACCCAATAATATCGGCTTCTCCAAGAGAAGAAACGGCAGTAGCACAGTTACTCGGCGCCAAAGCGTCTAGCGCATTTTGTAACCTAATAGATATTCCCTCTAGTGACACGATTAAATAAAGTGCGATACGCTAGCCTTTGGCAAGACGCTACGACTTTACGATTTCGACATGTTGCACGTCGATCAGGCCAGCATCGAAACCCGCTTCACAATAGCTAAGGTAGTAGTTCCACTTACGGCGAAAGTTGGTATCAAAGCCTAAACTATCAACTAGCGAATCCGCGCTATTAAATGCCTGCGCCCAATATCTCAAGGTCTTCGCATAATCAGATCCAAAACGGTGCATAGAAAGAACCTGAGTTTCGCCTGCGTTGGCGACATGCTCACGTATCGCACCTGGCGAAGGAAGATGCCCACCAGGAAAAATATGCTTCTGTATCCAATCACAACTGCGACTATAGCTTTTGTACCTTTCATCTGGAATTGTTATCGCCTGTATCACAGCACGCCCTTTGGATCGTAGGCTACGGCTTATAATTCTGAAATAGCTATCAAGGTATTCACGGCCTACCGCTTCAATCATTTCACAAGAAAGAACAGCATCGTATTGCCCTTTCTGGATACGGTAGTCTTCAAGAGCAATCTCTACCTGATCATTAACCCGCTCGCGTTCAAATAAGGCTTTAGAAAATACAAATTGCTTCTCGGAAAGGGTGATCGTTTTGACTCGGCAACCGCGCTGAGCAGCACGTAGCGCAAGTGCACCCCAACCAGATCCTATTTCAAGAATGGAGTCCCCATCACCTACACGCGCGAGGTCGAGCATCCTGTCAATTTTGTTAATCTGAGCTTGTTCTAGGCTTTCACTAGACTCAGAAAACAGTGCACTAGAATAGGTCATTGTCTGGTCTAAAAAAGTTTTATAAAATTCGTTACTTAGGTCGTAATGTGCCTGAACATTTTCTTTACTATGCTCGATCGTATTGCGTCTAGCCTTGTGGTAGAGGCGATTCATCTGCTGTGTTATTAAGGAGAATCCACGTTGCACATATCCAATATCTTTTTGGTTCCTCGCTAGTAAAAGTAATAGTTTCGACAAATCTGGCGTATCCCAATCATCTCTCACATAAGCCTCCCCGAAGCCTATACTACCTCCGGCAATAACAGTCTTAAAAAATCGGTCATGCTTTATATGTAACTCAAGTACCGGTTCAGCATGCTCACCCACAAACTCACACGTACCACTAGGAAAAATAATTTGCAATCTACCATAGCGTAGTCCACGCAACATCCAGACGAAAGTCCGTTCTACTAACCGTAGCCTTATGTTAGGTAACTGGTGTTTATTTAAGCTTGAGGTTTCCGGGGAGTCCATGGGAAAAAAGTATTTGTTGTCGCTTGATAATGCCGGTACGCCTCACCACGACTCTTAAGTGAAGATCGCTCAGCATAGGGCACTCCAGTAACAAAGCGTAGAAATAAATACATGGCAAGAGGACCAATCCAGGATAGCCATGCAAGAGAAGATCCCAGCGCTAGCAAAGTGTAGGCGAACCAGTACAGCCATTCAAAGAAATAGTTCGGGTGTCGTGAATAACGCCAAAGACCACTCCGGCAAACACCAAGCCTATTACTTGGTTGGGCACGAAAAGCTGCTAATTGGCGGTCCGCTAATGCTTCACCCAGCATAGACATAAATGCGACACCAAGGGCAATGATATCCGTCAAATGTCCAAATGGCTTTGGATTATCCATAGCTACGAGGACAGGAATAAGAAAGAGAGCGATGAATAATATTTGTAAAAGGAAAAGAAAGTAAAATCTTATAGGTGCCTTCTCACCCCAATACTCGGCCAAAGATTTGTAGCGTGGGTCCTCATGGCCTTTTAAGACACGGTCCCTGAATAAGTAAAAACTCAAGCGAAGAGACCAAGCTAAGATAATTATCAATACGAAACGCGAGCGTATCGAATCTAAATCGAACAAAATAAAGTAGGTTAACGCACTAAAACCTAGGCCCCCTGTCCAGATGATATCTACAATAGCCATAATCCCACGCTTTCGAGCAAAGATGTATGCAATTGTAGCTACTAAAAAACCTAGGCTAAAGAATCCGATCCAAAAAAGTAGCATAGCAATAGTGTAAGAGACCCCAATGATGAATGTATTTCTCTAGAGTGCAGATAACTTGCGCTAGCTGGCAAGCTCGCAAACCTCACCCTTTTGGAAGCTCATGATTTAGCACGCAAGGCTTCGGCTTCTTCATATATTTTTTCAGGGTAAACCCTAAGATCCCAGACAAGGCCGAGTTTTTCTAATACACGCAGGCTCCAGTAGGTCAAATCAAGTTCCCACCAGTACATACCTTGGCGAGCAGAGGATGGCCACCGGTGATGGTTATTATGCCAGCCTTCGCCGAAAGTGAGCAGAGCTACCCACCAGCTGTTACGGCTCTCATCATCAGTTACGAACCTCTTACTACCAACAATATGAGTTACTGAATTTACACAAAAAGTTACATGATAAACGAGGACTGTGCTTAAGAAAAAGCCCCACATAACAAGCTGGATTCCACTGGTTCCTAAAGAAGGATAAAATGCGTTTAAAATAGCGCCTAAGCCATAAAGTAGACCAATTAGTGTAATAACTGGTAATATATGAAAGCGGTCAATAAAACGAAGCTCAGGAAATTTAGTAAGATCTTTAACTCTATCGTGCTGGATTGAACCATATGCTCTGCAGAGGACCCAACCGATATGCGCCCAAAAGGCATCTTTCACAACTGGAGAGTGGATATCTTCTTCTTTGTCTGAGTGCTGATGATGATGCCGATGGTTTGCAGCCCACCACATAGGCCCCAATTGTGCCGATGAAGTGCCCACCCAAGCCAACACGAACTGAAAGATTCGCCCTGTCTTGAATGCACGGTGTGAAAAATAACGGTGAAAGCCCGCAGTAAGAGCAAATACGCGTACTACATAAGTGAGAGCCAGCGCCGCCAGCGCAACCCAACTAAATCCAGTAAATAGTGCTCCCAAAGCCAAAACATGCATTATAAAAATAGGAGAAGACGCCATGAGTAGGCGATTATCTTCGTCCTCAAGAGCGTGTTGTAAAATACTACGGATCTTTTGCATATGTTTATAAAAGGGTTAAATATCTATAATTTGCAAACTTAGAGCTAATTTTAAGTAAGTCCAAACTACAGCTAACGATATTTAGAGATGACTACTATTCATGAACTCTACCGCGAACAAACGGTGTCCACAAATCTTGACATTGCTTGGGACTTTATACGCACCCCGCGAAATCTGAATCGAATCACGCCAGATGACATGAGTTTTGAGATTGTGAGCGATCTACCTGAAGAAATGTATAATGGACTACTCATAGAATACAGAATTGGTATTCCAATAATTGGTAAGCAAACTTGGCTTAGCGAACTCAAGCACATACGCGATCGACACTCATTTGTCGACGAGCAGCGTTGTGGTCCCTACAGATTTTGGTACCATTACCATGAGATTACAGAGGTTGATAATGGAGTTCGCTTCATAGACCGAGTTAACTATATTATGCCGTTTGGACCGTTCGGTGAGATAGCCCGCGCACTTTACGTAAAAAAAGAACTAAACAAAATTTTTGACTATCGCCGCGAAGCTATGGAACGACATCTTGGGTAAGAGTAATAAGTCCTAGTAAAAATAGCGTTATATTGCACATTATAATCGTTGACATGCTTAGTTGTATGGGGCTTATGTATGTGTAGATGCGCTTTTTAATAGGCGCATAAAAAGCAGACTAAGTCTTGCATTAATTTAAACCGGCATGTGTCGGCAACTTCACTGTAACACCTAATTCCTAGCGTAAGCGTCTAAGCTTGCAGCTAATGACCTACCCAAGAACGGTCTCCTACACCTTTACAACCAGTCGGCACAAATGCCCACAAATTCATGAGCCAAGAGAATTTATCAAAGGAAAAGTCCGCATCCATAGAAAATGGGGCTGCTCGGGACGATACAATCTCGCCTAAAGAGTCAGCTGAAGAAAATGAAATCAATGTATCGGGCATACTTGAAATTTTACAAAATAAGACAGGACAACTGATCGACCCCTCTCGCAATGGTAAAACTAAGCCCGACGATCCGTTCGTTCCACGCGAGTTAATCAAGCGTTTTAAACTAAAAAAGGGCAGTTTTGTCGAAGGTAAGGCTCAGCATAATGCTAAGTTCGCAAATCCCAAAGTACGCTTCATTGACAGAGTTGATGGAGCTCTCATCGAAGAGCGCAAAGCACGCTATACATTCCAGCAGATGGTATCTATTGCTCCAGACGAGCAAATTCGCCTTGAGGCTAAAGACGGTCGTGTGACCACCCGCATCATGGATCTATTTTGTCCCATAGGAAAGGGAACCCGTGGCTTGATCGTTGCCCCACCTCGGACCGGCAAGACTACATTGTTACACGATATTGCTCACGGTGTTATAGAAAACCACCCAGAATGCCACTGCGTCGTCCTCCTCGTGGACGAGCGCCCCGAAGAAGTCACCGATTTCAAGCGTAGCGTAGATGCAGAGATTTATGCGTCCTCCAATGATGAAGAACTATCCAATCACCTACGCCTTGCAGAATTGGCTATCGAACGCGCTAAACGTCTCGTAGAAGCGGGCAAAGATGTCGTTTTTCTTCTAGACTCCATAACTCGCCTCGCCCGCGCCTACAACGCAGCCTCTGGAAAAGGTGGCCGAACTATGACCGGCGGTCTAGATGTACGCGCACTCGAGAAACCTCGCCAATTATTCTCCGCGGCACGCAACTGCGAAGAAGCAGGCAGTCTCACCATAATAGCAACAGCACTAATTGAGACAGGCAGTAAGATGGACGAACTTATTTTCCAAGAGTTCAAAGGTACTGGTAATATGGAAATGGTACTTGATCGAAAAGCTGCCGAATTGCGACTTTGGCCAGCAATCAACTTAAACGCTTCTGGCACACGCAAAGAAGAGCTTCTTCTTTCCGGTAAATACCTTGAAGGTGCACAATTCCTACGCCGCGCCCTAGCAGGCCAAAAGATTGAGGATGCCGCTGAAGGCATGATTGACCGCTTTCAGCAAACTAAGACGAACGACGAGTTCTTAAAACTGCTCCAAAGGTAAGGATATGTCTCTTGCCGAGAAATTCTATATAAGTTCCCAAAATATACAGAGTCGTGCTTACGAAAATAATAAGGCTACACTCAAAGCAGCCGGAAATCGTATCGCTACTTGCCTCGCTTCAGATGGGGTACTGCACACCTTCGGCTCTGGGCACTCGCAAATCCTAGCATCAGAGATCGAAAGACGTGCGGGTGGACTCGTACCTGTAAGTAGTATTAATGATCCAGCCGACGGTTGGCCAGAGCAGATTGAAGGTTATGGAGCTCGTCTGTTTGAGCGCTACGCCTACCAGTATGCAGTACAAAGTGGTGATGTAGTCCTAGTAATATCCAACTCGGGGCGAAATGCTTGCCCGATTGAAGTTGCCTTAGAAGCAAAAGTAGCAGGCCTAGACCTCGTCGTACTAACCTCGCTAGAAATGTCAAAAAACACGCATTCACGACATATTTCAGGTAAGAAACTCTATGAAATTGGAGACTACGTATTAGATAATGGGGGAATTGCTGGAGATGCTGCAATTGACGCTCCGAGTTTCGAATATAAAGTTGGCCCAACATCTACAATGAGCGGCGCGCTTCTACTTAACTTGCTCTCAATGGAGATTATAGAGCAACTCATATCCAGAGGCGTGACACCACCTACCTATGTAAGCCAAAATGTTGATGGCGGTGCCGAACATAACGAGGCACTTGCAAAGAAGTATCGCCACCGTATAAGGCGACCTATATAACTGGTTACTTACTGCCTATTCTAAAGTTTACATAGTTAATTCAGGCGCTAGTGTAACTACTATGAAATTTGCTAATTACTCAGTTGACTTCGGACTCCTCATTTTACGCGTCGGCATCGGTGGTATGTTTTTGCTTCATGGATACCCAAAGCTAGTTGGTGGCGCAGAAAAATGGGAAAGTCTCGCCCAATATGGACTGCCGTTTCTACCCGACGGCAACATTTGTGTCTTGTTCGGTCTGGCAGCAGCATTGTCAGAGTTTTTTGGAGGACTCCTATTAATTCTTGGAGGCTACCACCGCATCGCCTGCGGTGCGCTCGTTATCACCATGGCTGTGGCTTTCAACGCTAAGCTAGGTGCCGTCTCTACTATGAGCAGTTTTGCTAAGGATGCCGGTTGGCCGCTGGAGCTGCTAATTGTTTCTGTCGCACTTTTCTTCGCTGGACCTGGACGATACAAGCTAGGCGCTACGAACTAAAACCAACCGCAACACCTCGACTTGCTAGAGGTATATACAAAATACCCACACGCGGGAAAATACTCGCTGAAGTGTTTGCATCACTACTTAGCGAGACTGAAGACGGATCGTGTTCATTTGGTTACTGCGACAGACATCCATAACTTCCGTAACAAACTTTAGCGACACATCTTCATCGGCAACCAAAAGGATAGGTAATTCAGGTGTTAATTCACCCGCTAATTTGATCGCGGCTTTAAACTGAGATTTTTCTAGAGGTCGATCATTTAGATAAATCTGACCTTCTGAGCCTAGGGCAATTAAAATACGCTCTTGGATCTCATTCTCCCCAGCTGTCTCTATTTTGGGTACAGTAATGTTAAGTGTACTTACTTGTTTGAACTGCATTGTAACCAGAAAAAAGAATAGCAGAACAGTTAGCACATCGACTAGTGGTACGATGTTGATAGCGGGCGATCGTCTACGACGCCGTATAGAATGCAGAGTGATCTCCATAATGAAAATCTATGCTTTTTTGTGGTGTAAGAGCGCTTGCACGCCTACACCTATACGCGCTGCTTGAGATTCGATTCGGCGTATCAGGTAGGCGTGAGCGGCCAAAGTAGGAATAGCAATAGCCAAGCCAAGAATCGTAGTATTCAGAGCTAGTGCAATACCTGTAATAAAAGTGCCTGGATCTGGTAAACCAGTCTCAGCGGAAAAACCACTAAAAACCTGAGTCAAGCCGGTAACCGTACCTAAGAGCCCCAAAAGAGGTGCCGCACCAATAACCACCTCAAGAAGGAAAATACCTCGCTCCATACGGCTTAGTTCTAATTGAGCATAAGCCACAAGTGAGTCGCTACCCTCCTGAGCCGATCGATAAAATTCAATAATTCGGCCAGCAACAGACCCTGAATCAGCCAGGGCAACCTGCTCTATGCATCCCGAAGAAAAAGCTTCCATCATTGAGCACGGTAAGACGCGAGAGGCTCTAAGTGCTATGATTCGCTCAATTGTAATAAATACCGCTACAAAAGAACACAGTGCAAGTGGATAGATAAAGATTCCAGCGTGATTAAGAATATCCATAATCCTATAGAGGGGGGGGGTTAGTACTTGGTAAG
This sequence comes from uncultured Opitutia bacterium, assembly GCA_913041275.1. GTDB lineage: Bacteria > Verrucomicrobiota > Verrucomicrobiia > Opitutales > Coraliomargaritaceae > Thalassobacterium. The sequence goes on along the minus strand of CAJWHF010000002.1, from coordinate 14,835 downwards.
TAGAAATGAAAAAGAAGTGTAAAATATAGCTGAATAGAGAATATACTAAGGATACTTAAAGCCAAGTATCATGCTCAAAAACTTACTCCTTCATATAAGTGAGTGAACTCGCCGTCTTAGATACTTCGCCCGCCCCCTGCAGTAATTCATCAAGTGGATCATAACGACCACTAAGAAAACTATCACGGGCACCAGGCTTAATCTCACAGGAAACAGAATTCTCACCGTAACAAATCCTTAGGTTCTCAACATCAATACTAATTTCGATCTCAGGATTTATATCAATGGCTTGAGCTATAGCTTTTCGATCCACATCACTGGCGATTGCACAGACAACACCTAAATTAGTAGAGTTACCAAAAAAGATTTCTGCAAAGCTTCCAGCGATAACCGCAACATATCCAGCACGCAGAATCGATTGTGGGGCGTGCTCTCGCGAACTACCACATCCAAAATTATTCCCACTAATAATGATCGAAGCCTCTGCGAAGCGCGGGTCATTCAAATTGTGTTTTTTGTCTTCGCCTGACTCTGTCTTGCGTACATCGTAAAATAGATACTCTCCTAATCCATCGAAAGTAATGCACTTCATGAACCGTGCAGGAATAATACGGTCGGTGTCGACATCGTCGCCTGGCACAAAAACACCCTTACCGGTAACTTGATTAATGGGCGTAGAGGACATATTGAATGATGGATTTAAGGGATGTTAGTTATAACTTAGATTTCGGCAGTGGCTAATCCAAAGACTTTACGAGCATCGGAGACTTCACCTGTAACAGCTGCGGCAGCAACCATTAACGGGCTCATTAACATCGTGCGACCTGTGGGCGAGCCCTGACGACCTTTGAAATTACGATTAGAGGAACTAGCGCATAGCTGATCTCCAATGAGCTTATCTGGATTCATAGCCAAGCACATCGAGCATCCTGCAGCTCGCCATTCGAAGCCTGCCTCTATAAAGATCTTATCGAGGCCCTTTGCCTCAGCGATCTTAGCTACGACCTGGGATCCTGGGACAATAATTGCAGTAAGACTATCAGCTACCTTGTGTCCCTTTACATATTTTGCCACTTCCTCGAAATCGGAAAGTCGCCCGTTAGTACAAGAACCAATAAAAGCAATATCGATCTTTTTCCCCATGATCGGGCTACCACCCTCAAACTTCATGTATTCGAATGCTTCGGACATTGAATCACGCTCCGATTGTGTAGGTGCCTCGGCAAGCTTCGGAATAGTCTCCTCGATGCCAATACCTTGTCCTGGAGTTATTCCCCAAGTTACAGTAGGTTGTATTTCAGACGCATCGATATTGACAATATCATCATAGGTACAGTCCTCATCTGATGCGAAGTACTTCCACTGTTCGACCGCAGCATTCCAATCTTCACCACTGGGTGAGTATGGGCGACCCTCTAAATATTCGAATGTAGTCTCGTCGGGATTAACATATCCTGCGCGTGCCCCACCCTCTATCGACATATTACAAACTGTCATACGCTCTTCCATTGTAAAATTATCGAAAGTCGTACCTCCATATTCGTATGCAAAGCCAGTGCCACCTTGCGTACCAAGGATACGAATGATATGTAGCACCACGTCCTTAGCGTAAACACCGGGGAGCAAATCACCGTCCACGTTAATCCGGCGGACTTTAAGTTTGTTCAGTGCGATAGTTTGAGTCGCAAGCACATCACGCACTTGACTGGTGCCTATCCCAAAAGCGATTGCTCCGAACGCACCGTGAGTAGCAGTGTGCGAATCTCCACAGGCAATAGTCGTACCAGGTTGTGTAATGCCCTGTTCCGGACCTACCACATGTACTATCCCTTGGTTGCCCGTATTAGTATCAAAAAATGTGACCTGATTCTCTGCGCAGTTCTTTCTAAGCTCTTCTATCATTCCCTGTGCTAGCGGATCACTGTAAGGCTCAAGCGACTCGTTGGTGGGAACAATATGATCAACCGTCGCGAATGTTCGGTGTGGATATTTTACCTGTAAATTTTTGTCACGCAACATGCCAAAGGCTTGTGGACTTGTAACCTCATGGATAAGATGAGTCCCGATCAGTAGTTGTGACTGACCGTTGACTAATTTGCGGACGACGTGCGCGTCCCATACTTTTTCAAATAAGCTTTTGCCCATGATCTTATTTACATTCGAACAATGATTGCTAAGAAACCCTCAAGAAGAATGGCTTCATCACAATTGGCAACCGAAAAGGCGGAGTTTTTTGAACTGATTACCCCGCTAAAATGTGCCCTGGAGGTGCCTCGTATTCGAAAGCAACAAGGCTAAAGACATGTAGTTTATAAGATACTACCATTTTTGGGATTTTCTCGTAATGGGTTTATGACGACTGCATCCATATTTTCGTTTTGTAATTCCAATCCTGTGGTAGCAAATCGTGTTTTCAATATCGCCACTCCACGCCAAAAACCGGAGTTTTTATACGCACTACGAAGTTCCCCAACCAACTTTTTATCACTATTGTAAAGATTCAGGGGTATCTCAGGAGGGGTTCCATGACCCTCAAGTACGAAGAGCCTGCGGTGTGCTTTTCCAATATTATGCATCCGCGCGACTACTTCTTGCCCAAGATAACAACCTTTGGTAAATGAAATAGCGTCCCTTTCCAATTCGCCCTCTCCTGGAAAATCAGTGCTACCGATTTCCCTCGGGATCAGAGGAATACCTGCAGTTATCCTACGAAGGCCAAAATCTGCTTCGGAAATATCCTTACATTCAATAGCCATAAATTTTGCTATCCAAGCATCCTTTCCACTGCTTGAACTAATCAACAGACGATATCTATTATCTAAAGCCTTAATAAGGGTTCCGCCTTCTAGGCGAGTAAAATGACCTGCTTGAGGGAGGGTTAAACCAAGTGCTTCAACCGCCTCAGTAGAAAGTTCGAATATGTAACCTGGGTCGGAGTGCTCAATAAGCACATCATCTGCGATGATGTGACGCTGCATGTGAGCTGCGAGTAGATCCCCCTTCGAGCATTCGCTCAGCACACGAAAAGAGCTAGCATCCTCACACAATACAATACTGTCTCCTACGACCTTACCCTTAACATTCAACCAAAGTCCATAAGTGCATTTACTCGATTCAAATGGTCGAAGCTCATTACTAAATTGGCTCTGTAGAAATTCAGCTGCGTCCTCATCCTTAACTAAGAAGTTAGCAGCTGGGCGATATTGATAAAAGTACTTACCTAATTTATGCCCCAATTCGCTAGGTTCTAGAGGATATTCACTCATCTTCTCTCGCCTCCTTTACTAGATTTTGTTCTTCTAAAAACTTAGATTACAATCAAATGATACAAATTAAATAATCTATTAATAATTGAAAATTAGAGTTTTACAAATTCAGTGAAACAAAATTAATCCAATATCAATGTGATTTTTTCTACTATGTACTAAATAAATCTCAATCAATCATGCTAGCGAAAAATTGTCTTTTCCATAATTGAACTTGTTCCCATCTAAAAGCTACTCTACACCTACCGACTGTGAAGAAAGTCACCGACATCCATATTACCTCTAAAACGTTATTACCTACGCCACTAGCGCTCTGTCAAGAAATCGACAAAACAGATGCGGTGGATAAATTCGTGTCCGATAGCCGTGAAGCTATCAAGCAAATCATTTTCGGCAGTGACCCTAGGCTTCTCGTTGTAATTGGGCCCTGCTCCATCCACGACTTGGAGGCAGGCCGTGAATACGCAGAACGTCTAGCCGGCCTGTCTAAAGAACTATCCGAGCGCATGCTAATCGTTATGAGGGTGTATTTTGAGAAACCACGCACCACTGTAGGTTGGAAGGGTCTAATAATGGATCCCAAGCTAGACGGTACAAGCGACATCCCCGAGGGCTTACGCATCGCTCGGCGCTTCCTACTAGATATTATTGATTTGGGCCTGCCTACCGCTACAGAATTACTCGATCCGATTACGCCACAATATATTGCCGACCTCATATCATGGTCGGCAATTGGTGCTCGTACAACCGAAAGTCAAACACACAGACAAATGGCTTCTGGCTTGTCTATGCCACTAGGTTTCAAAAATGGCACCGACGGAGGTCTTAATGTGGCGATCAACGCGATTAAAGCTGCTAGCCAACCACAGACTTTTCTTGGAATCGACAACGAGGGTCGAGCTAATGCTCTCACAACGAAGGGCAATGCCCACTGCCACGTCGTACTGCGCGGGGGCTCGCACGGCCCAAATTACCAGCCTAACGATGTAGCTATCACCAGAGAAAAGCTTACAGATGCGGGCCTTGCACCTGCCATCATGACAGATTGCAGCCATGCCAATAGCGAAAAAGATCCTAGCCGTCAACCAGAGGTCTTTGCAGAGGTTGTGCAACAGAAGTTAGTCGATCAAAGCGTCATCGGAGCGATGGTCGAAAGTAATCTCCACTTCGGTAACCAACCTTTTCCTCAGCCTGTGAAAGAACTCAAATATGGCGTATCGATCACAGATGGTTGTATTGATTGGGATAGCACTGAAAGGATGCTACGTAAAGCATTCGCAGAGCTCGGACCACTCTTCTCATAAAAAGAACCTTTAAATATATACTAAATACTAAGATTTATTAGGGATATTCTGTTTAATTTTACACATATTTTATATCATTATGAACCAAACAGTCATACGTGTCGCTGTCACAGGAGCCGCCGGTAATATCGGATATGCCCTACTCTTTCGTATCGCTTCAGGAGCCATGTTCGGCCCCGACCAGCCAGTCGCGCTGAACTTGATCGAAATCCCACCTGCTCTCGACTCGCTCAAAGGTGTTGTTATGGAGCTAGATGATTGCGCATTTCCGCTTCTAAAGGATGTTGTAGCTACTACAGATTTAGAAGAAGGTTTCAAAGATGTAAACTGGGCAATCCTAGTCGGCTCAGTACCCCGAAAAGACGGGATGGAGAGGGCAGACCTCCTTGGCATCAACGGAAAGGTTTTTACAGGTCAGGGAAAGGCTATAGCCGCAAACGCAGCTACCGACGTGCGTGTGCTCGTAGTTGGAAACCCCTGTAATACCAATTGTCTTATCGCTATGAACAACGCGGATGGCCTGCCTACGGATCGATTCTTTGCTATGACCACGCTCGACGAAAACCGCGCAAAAACACAACTCGCCCAAAAGGCTGGTGTAGATGTAACAAGCGTAACTAATATGACTATCTGGGGTAATCACTCCGCCACCCAGTACCCCGACTTCTATTCAGCAAAAATAGGTGGTAAACCCGCAGCCGAGATAATCAATGATGAGCCTTGGCTAAAGGATACTTTCATACCGAAAGTACAAAAGCGAGGCGCTGCTATCATCAAAGCACGTGGTACTTCCTCGGCTGCATCAGCAGCCAACGCTATAGTTGACTCTGTGTACAAGCTAACCGTGCCCACCCCCACAGGCGAAACCTTTAGTATGTGTCTGTGTTCCGATGGGAGCTACGGCACACCTGAAGGTCTAATTATCTCCCTGCCTTGCCGCAGCGATGGGCAGAATGTGAAGGTGGTTACCGACGTCGCACTCAACGAGTTCAGCCGTGCCAAGTTTGACGCGTCCGTGCAAGAACTATCCGAAGAGCGCGAAGCAGTAAAACACCTGATTTAGTACAGAGAATTCTGCCGGATACCCTTGCCAGTAATAGCTTTTTGAAAGTTACGATAGAGTAGTAGATTTATAGGCTTTTGTATCTTCTAGTAACTTTTAGCTTCTGACCTAACGGCCGTAGGCGCGCAGTACCCCATCTACGACCGCGTCTGCATATTTTACTAGAATATCATCTTCGGAAACTGGAAAATTCTTAGTTCTGTTTACAAGTGAATTTTGTAGCCGAGCATAGCTATTTTTACTGTTTGCTATATAGGGTTCAAGCATCACCGTAGGACAGTCAACGAGGCGTAGTAGCATAAGATTACGAGCCCAAACTTCGGGAACCTCCGCATTCACACGGATAGCATTCTCTCCTTCATACTCGGAAGCAGGTAGACCCGTAGCCTCGGCGAGGGATCGACCAAGTGCAATTGCAAGCTCAACTTCGATGGGACCACTGCCATTAGTCAACTTAGTAAAAAGCCGATCTTGCTGACCTGGCATAGCAAGTTCAGCAGCACTCATACAGCCAAATATGAGTACGTGAGAGTGATCACTATTCACTAACTGCTGCTCTTCTTTTGACCAGGGGGCAGCATTAATGTGTAAGGAAATGAGAGCATCGGGACGTATAACTTCGTTAACGATACGGGCGCGCTCGATTAGCTCCTCGGTCACGATGGCCATACGCACAGCACGCTCACGAATAGCTAGAGTATGATCGATTTTTTTCTCGAGCGAAGCCGTGCTTGAATCCAAGTACTCCTCGGTAGCTAGAGCCCAGTAGTCAGCTTCCGACTTGGGGTTTAGCGGTTCAGTCGAATTGCGAAGTAGGATTACTTCTGCCCCTAGTGATTTGAGTTGTGCCTGCACACGCTGAGCGACTTCAAGTACCAGTTCTCCCTCACGTACCCAGTAATCATCAATGGACATACGAAAGCTACGTGCCTCCCAATCTGCCCACATTCCTCCGATATGCCCAGGGTCAAGAGCAAGACGCAGACCGATGAGTGGCGAATCTGATGGGTTACTATTTTGCGCCACGTTCGCTTCCCTTTTCCCTAGGAAAAGTGCCTCTGGGTAGGAAGTGCGAATTTCTTCGGGCGTAGACCACCAAGACTTTGTATATTGAGTAGCTAGTGACTCTGCATTAAGTACAATCTCTTCACCTACATAGGGAATATAGCGACTGGCTAGCTCATTGGCGATTCCCTCTACATCTAGGTCCGCAAGTAGCTCTCCCGTAGAAAGTAAAAGAAGAGTAAGTACTCGGAACATCCAAAGACGCTAAAGCGAACTTTCCTGATAGAGATGAAGATCGCGCTGAGGGAACGGAATACTCACACCAGCGGCCTCGCACTCCTCTTTCATCAATTGAGTGAAGTCGTATTTAAATGCCCAATAATCCTCAGCCTTCACCCATGGACGGACTATAAAGTCTACGCTGCTATCACCTAGATTAGAAACAGCCACCTGGGACTCTGGATCTTCTAATACGCGCTCATCCGCCGCGAGAAGCTTGTGTATAATCTGTTTAACCTTTTCGAGATCATCTCCATAACTGACACCCAATGTCAGATCCACTCGGCGAGTTGAATGAGCAGAGAAATTAGTAATGGAGCCACTCATAACCTGTGAGTTGGGGAGAACTATTTTGACGTTGTCTGGTGTCATAAGCTCAGTGGAAAGGATACCGATTTCGACTACCGTACCAGCCTCCCCACCGGCTTTAATAAAATTACCAGTCACGAATGGCTTAAAGATTATAAGTAAAACACCTGATGCGAAGTTTGAAAGGGAGCCTTGAAGTGCGAGACCAACAGCCAACCCGGCGGCGCCGATTACAGCTACAATAGAGGAAGTCTGAACACCTAGCCTACTTATTGCAGCAGTAAGAATGAAAACAACTAAAGCACCGTGAAGCAGACTAGAAAAGAATCCGACTAAAGTAGGGTCAACCTCTCGTTTATTGAGTGTCGTTACAAGAACACTCCTTATCCTTTTAGCTAACCAAAGACCAAGAACCAAGATAGTGACAGCTGCAATCACTTGAACTCCATATTGAACGAGAATATCGATGTATTTTTCAGTAATGTTTGAATCCATGGTGTTGTGTGCTTGTTACGTTAAAGAGAAAGTCTGTGGATCTTGTTTTTCAATAATTGATTAAACAAAATCCAACCGGATATTTATATTTTATATATCAGGTTAAACTGCGATCTTTTCATTATTATAAATGTGCTCTTATTTGCGTACTTGAATCTTACTTGCAGCGCCTAATCCAAGGGACAGATTAGTACCGCAACGCTCCAATTTAATTTGTACGGTCTCTGCGCTACTGCTGCGCGATGTAACCTGTAAAGCGACGCCGGGGTTAAGCCTGGAAGCGGCGATATAATTGAGGAAATCGGGTCCTTGATCAATAATTCGAGCCACAAAAATCTTCGAGTCTATTGGGCATTCAGCTAGAGTTTGGACCTGTTCAGGCGCAACTTTTCCCTCAGCAGACGGGATTGGATCTCCGTGAGGATCTTCGGTAGGATGGCCTAAATAAAGGTCAATCCGTTCGAGTAGTAAATCGGAAATAACGTGCTCTAGTTGCTCGGCTTCATCATGTACCTCAGACCAGTCGTACCCTAGGACCTCTACTAAGAATTGCTCAATTAAGCGGTGCCGCCGAAGAACATGAAGAGCCAATTTTCGCCCTGGAACTGTTAACTGGACACCGACACGTGGAGCGTACTGAACTAGCCCTGCATCAGAGAGTGCTTTTACCATAGTGGTCGCAGTACCAGGAACCACATTTACTGCATCAGCAACCTGTCCCATCTGCGCATTGGGGGACCCACTTTGTTGAGTAATAAGGTAAATGTGTTTGATATAATCCTCTACCGTGGCACTAGGCATAATGATACAAAATCACCTTTAGATAATAAAAGACCAAGTCTATTTTTTAGAAATTATGGGAAATTTTACTTAGTAGAGTTAAATCCACAGAATTTTAATTTTATAGAGAACTAGATTTCTAAATCTTTATTACTTTTTGTAATTATTATTCAGTTAGTAACCTGAAAAACAAATGTGATTCTCCAACTGTAGGCTCAACCCATTCAAAATCGGTTCCAGTCCCATACGAGACGTCAACCGCCTCCCATTGCACTAAATCATTCGAACGCTGCATCACACGTAGAGTCCCCGAAGCAAAATCCTGTGCTTGGACGTGGCACATACCATCCGAGATCGAAATACTCTTTATAATTGATGGGGCCGGCGAAGCAGGAGTCTGCAATAAGTAGGAAAGCCGGTCGTCCTGCATAGGATCGTCAAAGAACGCATTATCTAGTGTATGATTTCCTGCGATATCAAGGCCGATACCAACTCTGCCTAGGGGATGACGGCCACCATTGAGATAATTATTTACAGCGAAACGTACACTCGGTGTTTCACCTAGCGGCTCAAGAATAGCAAGAGCGGCAATGTATTCACCTACTGGCAATCGGGAAAACCCAGGTAGGCTAATACTTACATCAACCTCATGAGCCGAGGGTGGAATGAGGTAGGCATCATTTTCTTCATCCCAGTCATCCCCAGGAATCCACTGACGAATATCGACTGTGTCTAGCACCGTTTTCCAGACAAGGTCGCCGGTCTGCGGATCTAGCAGACTAAATTCCACTGGCCAGTCCTCATAAAATGGAGCCGAGCCCGTGTTAATTACTGAGAACAAAAGTTGCAATGAGCCATCTGGCTCCGCGCGTTGCCCCCAGCAGAAATGAGGAATTAAAAATCGGTATCCAAATGCCTTTTGTACCTCTTCTGCCCCTACCCTAACTGTAGGATCATCTTGGTCGTATCTGGCGATCCATCCCAATCCGCTACAATGCAGGTTACGAATAGTATCAATTAAAAAGTCACGGTGAACTGGGTCAGTCAGCGTGTCGTCTGGGCCGTCGCCAGGTTGGACATCTGATTGCCCCCAATTGTAGGCGGTTTCTCCCTCAATTGGGTAAGTCATCCATCTATTAGTAGATTCGTTCAATGCTTCAATGCCCGCGCCATGTTGCGCCTTATCTACCTGCTGAGTATGAGCCCACGAATCCCAATGGACCCCAACATCGTAATTCGTAAATTCATTTGCGTGCCGGACGAGAAATTTCTTATTCTGAAATGCTTGGGCAAATGCATCACCCATTAGCTCCTGGATTTCAGCAGTAGGTTCCGGGTGATGGTGTTCCCCCCAACGACCAATAAAGCCCATCTGAACCCATGCCACGCGCGGATCATCATCCCAGCATTCACCTAAGCGAGAAATAAGCCGAACGAGTCGCTGCTTGAACTGCTCGCTACTGTAGTCACCTGTAGTCATGTCCGCTGGCCAATATTCATTTCCAGGTTCCTCGTTCCAATCGAGATAGACACGCGGAATAACTTTGACGCCGTATTGCTCCACATCTTCCCACTTCTGATCACATACATCTTTAATCTTCTGAACAGTGTCGTTCACATCATTTTCTAATTCATTCCATTTTAAATAACAACGGGTGATAGTCGCGTATTCGTCATCGTAATTATTACGATAAGTATCGGGACGAAACCCTTTCAATGGATTACGTAATGCACCAGAGTACTCGGCTGGATATACAGTAAACATCTGGGGTGCCTCTAGGCTACTAACACCAACTTGGTTGATATGGTATATTCGATCGGACCAGTTAGCTCCAGAAGGCAGTAAACTAACCCCGTACTTGTAAGCACTACCGGCCACTGGAGTAGTAATATTTACTGCTAAATGGATCACTATCGTGGCACTACCTGCAGGGACCGATACCCTCTTGTGACCATATACGGTCCAAGGAGCCGCATTCATCATAAAATTAATCATGATATCACGGTCGGTAGATGCCGTGTACCTAACAGAGATAGGAACGAGGGTACCAGTGACGACGCATTCTGGACCATCAACACTATTGATATTATCTGCCTTTAATGGGGATGTAACACCAATCACTAATAATGAAAGTAATGTGAATAATCCTAGAAAATTTATCATATGCCTTATGATAAACTATATAACAGAATTTACTTCTATTACAAGTTCACTTCTTTCGGTAAATCGTTGGTAAACCTAGTTAAGATCCCCAACTAAAGCGTTCGGGCACCCAAGCGTATTGATCACCCTTGGGCACAACGGTACCGAGCCCTGGCCATGGTAAATGAAAGCCAAAAGCTCGAGTTTTTTCGTTAGCCATTTCTTTGAAAAGCTTCTGTCGAGTTTTAACTGCAGTCTCTGGATCGTGGTCCATCGCTACAGTCCAGTCAGCATTTTCAAACATGAGGACATGATGGTGTACAACATCACTAAGGTGAATGAGTGATTCAGATCCAGAACGGATCTCAAAACACGCATGACCATCGGTATGACCTGGTGCAGCTAAGATAGTAACTGCACCATGGAAGCAGGTCTGCCCGTCCTCGGCGATAACAAGCTGATCTTTGAGAATTTCAAAATTATCTCTTACAGTATTTATCATAAAAGAAAGAGGCTTTTTGTCGCGTTTAGACTTAGAGAAGTCAGGACTTGGTTCCCTCCAAAAATCGTATTCCTCCTGCAACAGGTAAATCTGGGCCTTTGCAAAGGCTGGCTTACCCTTGTCCACAAAACCGTCGAGGTGATCAGAGTGTGCATGGCTAAGAAAGCCTGTTGTAACTTGTTCAGGCTTGATACCAAGCTGGCGGAGGCCTTCGGCTAGCCAACCAAAATCTGGGTTTGGATTTTGCTCTCCAAAACCTGCATCGATCAGGGCTACCTCATCGCCAATTTTAAGACCCATTATATTGACGTAGAGTGGTAGGGCATCGAGACGCTCGCGGTTGAACTCGAGGGCGGCTTTCATCTGAGGACGATCTGCCTCGGGCCACATGAGATCTAGACCCTTTTTAAAGAGCATATGACCATCACTAATAGAGAAAGCCTCGATCCCACCGATGTTAAATTTATATACATACGGGTTTGGTGGGCGCTTAACGGGCGCTGTTGGAATTTGAGCCGCACTAAGACGAGATCCACAAATACCCGTAAGAGCTAAGGCTGCCGCACCGAGAAATTCGCGACGAGAAGAGGAAACACACAGATGAGGTTGGTCGTCTAATCGCATCAACTATTAGTTAGCGCAAAGATGTACTTTTTTGGATAAATCTAGAGCAAAGAGGCCTTCGAGAAAAATGTAATCAGTAGCTCAGTCCATATCACTGGCAGGCTTCGCACTCTTCTCCATTCATCATTGCATCTATGGAGCAGGCTTTTTTTTCTGCATCAGAATACTCCTTCTTAGGAGCGGTATTTTCTGTGGTTTGGCCAGCAATGCCTCTTACATCTTTTTTCACACTAGTGGTGGCTTTCTCAATATTTGAGGCACCAAGAGTGCGTAGGTAGTAAGTGGTCTTGAGCCCCTTAGACCAAGCATCACGATACATGTGTGAAAGCGTCTTAATGTCTGCTACAGGAAGAAAGAGATTCACAGATTGCGACTGGTCTATCCACTTCTGGCGCCGAGCAGCAGCATCTATGAAATAGCTATATTCAATACCGAATGCGGTGCGATACTTGTCGCGGATATCTTGGGGGATACCATCGATGGAGTCTAGCTCACCGTCGAAGTATTTCAACTGATCACGCATCTCGTCATTCCATAGATCACGCCTCTTGAGATCGCGCACAAGCTCTCCATTTAGAACAATAAAGTCTCCAGATAGATTGCTTTTCACAAAGAGATTCTTGTAGGTGGGCTCGATGCAGGGGGTAGTTCCCATGATATTGGATATCGTCGCGGTCGGCGCGATAGCTAGCACGTTGGAGTTACGCATGCCTTGCTTAGCGATTTTCTCACGTAGTGGGTTCCAGTCCATCTTGCCGGCTCGGGGCACGTCGACGGGTTTTCCACGCTCTTTTTCGAGGATATCAAGTGTATCTTGTGGCATGAGACCACGGTCCCATTTAGAGCCTTTATAAGTGCTGTAAGTACCTTGTTCTGCGGCTATATCGCTGGATGCTTCATAGGCATAGTACGCAATCGCCTCCATGAACTCATCGTTAAACTCAACGGCAGCTTGTGAGGCGAAGGCGATGCCCTTTTTGTAGAGTGCATTTTGTAGACCCATGATGCCGAGACCGATGGGACGGTGGCGGCTATTTGCTGTCCTTGCTGCTTCAGTCGGGTAGAAGTTAATGTCTATCACATTATCGAGCGCACGTACGGCGATCTGGATAGTCTCACGAAGTTTCTCATGATCGAGGTTCCCGTCCTTATCTAAATGCGAGTCGAGCACTACCGATCCGAGGTTACAAACCGCGGTCTCTTCCTCACTCGTGTTTAGGGTAATTTCTGTGCAAAGGTTTGAGCTGTGAATAACCCCACAATGATCTTGAGGACTGCGTATATTACAGGGATCTTTGAAGGTAATCCATGGGTGACCAGTCTCGAAGATCATCTTTAACATACTCTTCCATAGATCAATCGCAGGGCGCTTATTACCTAATATCTCGCCGCGTTCAGCCATCGCCTCATATTCGCAGTAGCGCTCTTCGAAGGCTTTACCGTAGAGATCATGGAGGTCTGGGCATTCGTTCGAGCGAAAGAGTGTCCAATCCTCACGAGCTTCCATCCGCTTCATAAAGAGGTCTGGGATCCAGTTTGCCGTATTCATATCATGCGTACGGCGACGGTCATCGCCTGTGTTTTTACGAAGTTCTAGGAAATCATCTATATCGTTATGCCAAGTCTCAAGATAGGCACAGCCGGAACCACGTCGTTTACCGCCCTGATTGACCGCGACGAGCTGATCGTTGTGCAACTTAAGAAACGGGATGACTCCTTGCGACTCTCCGTTAGTTCCCTTTATAAAACCACCAGTTCCGCGAACGGCAGTCCACGATCCGCCAAGACCACCCGCCCACTTAGAGAGGAAAGCGTTATCGGCAATCCCTCTATGCATAATAGATTCGATGCTGTCATCGACCTTGTAAAGATAACAGGAAGAGAGCTGCGAATGGAGTGTACCTGAGTTGAAGAGTGTCGGCGTAGAGGAGCAAAAACGGCGACTCTTATAGAGGTTATAAAGGCGTAAGGCGTGGCCCTCTCGGTCTTCCTTCTCATGGTGAAAGAGTCCCATAGCGACACGAATCCAAAAATATTGAGGCACCTCCAGGCGACGATGCTTTTTTGTAGTTTTATCAACGATCAGGTAACGATCATACATTGTTTGAACCCCGAGATAATCGAAGTCCATATCGGCCGAAGGATCGAGAGATGACGAAATCTTATCAATGTCGAAATCCAGTAATTTAGGATTTACACGATCGATTTCGATCGCGCGCTTGATGTAAGGCTTAAACCCACGACGATGCGCTTCTTTCAGACCATCCACTCCGTCTCGAATAATGTCCCAGCCAAGTGCTTCTTCGTATATATAAGTCAGGAGTATACGGCCAGAAAAACGAGCAAAATCAGCGTCTCGCTCCATCATACTCTTAGCGTTGAGAATGATGGTCTTTTCGAGATCAGCACGCTTCATTTCAGGGTAGAGCGAACGGCGAAGCTCGGTATCAATTTCCTCGGATCCTAGATTGAGATCTAAGCCAATGCTTGCAAACTCGATTCGGCGCTTTAGGTCGACACCATCCCAAAAAGTGCTTTCACCGCTCAGTTCGGTGATGACGATCATAGACTCTTGCTGCGCCTCCTCGGCAGGCTCTACGCCCTCCTCTTCTCGAACTCGGGATCGATGCGCACGGTAGAGTATATAAGACTCAGCGACCTTAAAGTGGCTTTGGCGCATCATCTCCTCTTGGACTGCATCTTGCACATCTTCAATGTTAATGAAGGCCTGCTCGTCCGTGTTGAGTCGATCGGTTACCGCACGAGAAATTTCTACAGCTGGTTCGGAATCGAGGTGTAGCGCTAGAAAAGCCTTGCGAACCGCAATTTCGATTTTGGATTCACTCCATGGCACTACTTGACCATTGCGCCGAATTAGACGGATGGAAACCGGAGCGCGTTCGGTGTCTTTCGCCGATGATTTAATCCGGCTAAACATAAGACTGCGAGCTACATCGTGCGCGTCATTTTCAATAAGCGCTTTCTCAATTAGAAGGTGAATATCGTAAGTGGAAAGCTTAAGAGCCCGACCAAGCTCGATCTGCTTCGCTAAAACCTCACCCACA
>CAJWHF010000001.1 GCA_913041275.1 uncultured Opitutia bacterium | reverse complement strand
CTCATTGAGAGGTTTTCCCAGTTGCCGGTTAACGTTCCTAAGGTTGTGATTCCGTAGCTCTCGTCATTATTAATTTGTGTGTCGTCATATGGTAAGCTAGTAAAATTGGCACTTATAATATCGCTACTTGAGGAAATTGCCTCCTCCACGCCATTCACGTCAAAGTCTATCGCGGGTTGACTACGCGCATCTAATGCTGAGTCGTGCGCTAGGTACCACGCCTGCATTGTATCCAAAATACTTTTATAGTAGTTATCAGAAGGTACACTTGCAACGGTACTATAACCACTAATTAAATCAGTCTCTTGACCTGGGTCGATTGCTAGATTGTAGAGCTCTAAGTCGGAACCATTATTATCGAAGACCAAGAGCCATTGGTTTCCATTTTCATCGTAGCGAGCGGATTGGTTTAATATACCTTTGTTAATTACGTAGAAGTGTTCTTTGCGAATCGGATCGATGCTGTTGGGCGCTTCACTCATTAAAAAAGGTAGCAAACTAATAGAATCCTGATGTTGGTCGGATGTAATGGCCTGTCCGGTTAAGTCGATAAGCGAAGCTGCCACATCAATAACAGATACATGATGATCGCAGACTGCTCCGGGCATAATAACCGAACCATCTGAGCTACCATCGCCCCATTTTAAGGCGAAAGGAACACGGTGCCCACCTTCATATATGGAGCTTTTAGTGCCGCGCCAAGGCCCACTTGGATGTTGTCGATTACTCGTTTCTAAACGAGCTTTATTCGCTAGAGTGCCGCCGTTATCACTTGATAATATGACAAGTGTATTATCTGAAATCCCTAAAGCATCGAGGCTATCTAGAATCTTGCCGATCTGCTGATCTAGGTCTACAACGAAATCGCAGCGTGGACCGAGTCCAGTACTGCCACGAGCATGCAGAGAAGGTGTGATAGGAGTGTGTATTGCTGGGGCAGCATAAAAGAGCATGAAGGGTTGATTAGGAGTAGTGGCGACGCGCGACTCGATATATTTTACGGCGTGGTAGGCGAGGACTGGACCGTGCTCACTAGTATCGAAGCGAGAATCACCATAACCTTTAGCAAGTAATTCTCCGTAATCATTTACTAATTCACTAGTTCCTGCTGAGGTAATTAGTCTATTCTTATCGTCGTAAACAGAATTAGCGCTGAAGGTGCCGCTTACCGGGTTGTTTAAATTTGTATTACTGTAGCGCGTAGCATTAAAATAGCGAAGCACCGAGGTGTTCCCCTGAGCATTAATATTCATTGAACCAGGCCACCAGTTCTCGACAGCTTGATCGAAATCACTGATTGGTTTATACAAATCATTTTCAAAATACATATAGAGCTTTCCTTGTATGCCGTCGGGACTGACAAAGGTGTAGTCAAAACCATGGTCTAACATTCCTTGATCAAACTTTCTGCCGAAGTCGTAAGCGTCGTAGGCATTGGGATTGTTATTAAAGAAATTGTAGCGAAGAACATCTCCGTCCCAGTCGTAAAAGTCTGCCCCAATATGCATCTTTCCGAAGAAAGCTGTATGGTAACCTGCTGACTGCAAAATATCTCCTATAGTATCGTGAGGATTGTTTCGTCTATCGCCAAAGCCATTAAGGCTGCCGTTAGCAATATTCCCATTCGAATCTAATATACTGATGGTCTGATTATTAACTTCATAGGTCATGGGTTTTGAGTTAAGCCCACCGCGACTACTTTCATAGTTGAGCCCTGAACTTTCAGTATGACCCCATGTACCGAATTCTCTGGAACGAACGGTGTTATTTCCGGTGAGCACACAGAAACGATTAGGGGCACAGAGTGATGCTGGTAGCTGCGCATCTGTGAAAATCATTCCCTCTTCGCAGATGCGGTCCATATTGGGAGTTTGAATAACTGTTTCAGGTGTAGTTCCGCTGTAATTAAAATGAGTATTCGTTATAAGCCCTTGATCGATAAAATAGTCGTGGTAATGACCCACATCACCAACACCCATATCGTCTACAAAAATAAAGATAATATTAGGTAGACTAGCCCCAGCTTTTTCTCCCGCAAATATGGAAGTACTGATAAAGCTAAGTACTATAAAAAGATTAATTAAAGGGGCTTTCATAGGGTATTTCGCTTATTTACTAAAGTTATACAGTATGCCCTAGTAGACCATGAAAAACTTCATTATAGGGATACATATCGTACCCGAGCGGGTAATTTTAGCAAGATTACTGTTAGTAATAGGTCCTACAGTTAATATATAAGTAATATACAGGGCTTTTATTTTGAGAATATTACTAGCTCAGGCTTAGGCGAAGTAAGGAAATCAATTTTGAGCAACAAATTAGGTGCTTTGGTGTACACGATTGGTAATTCATTTTATTGAAATCATTCAAAATAAGTAACAGTCTACTAAATGCATAAATCGATCATCATTTGGCTGCTTAGTGTTGCTAGCCTAATTGCACAAACGGTAGAACGCCCGAATATACTTTGGATTTATGCGGAAGACACCTCTCCGTGGATGGGTTGTTACGGTGATCTAATTAATGCAGAGGCGACCCCCCACATAGATTCAATTGCTAAAGCGGGAGTAAGGTTTGATCGAGCCTTTGTGCCTGCGCCAGTTTGCTCGGCGACGCGTTCGGCTCTGATTGTTGGGCAAAGTGGTATACGTTTTGGCGCTCATCAACACCGCTCCTCTCGAAAGGGACCCAAAATTTACCTGCCAGAGAATATACGGACACTTCCAGAAATTCTACTAGCGTATGGCTACACCACTTTCAACTATGGCAAGACCGACTATAATTTTGTATGGAATTCCAGCTCTTATAATTATCAATTAAGTGACCAAACGGACTTTTCCGATTTAACTACGAAGCAGCCGTTTTTTGGTCAGATACAGACCAAAGGAGGAAAAAATAATACTTGGAAATTTCCTGAGGAGCGTAAGGTCGACCCAGGTCTGGTAAATGTGCCTGCGGACTATCCAGATAATTACATCTATCGAACTGTAGTAGCACAACATTATGATGCTATCCGAATGGAGGATGACTTGGTAGGTAAAATACTTGAGGGGTTGGAAGAGGCTGGATTGGCAGATAATACTATTGTGGTTTATTTCTCGGATCATGGAGCTAATAATCTTGTGCGTCATAAACAAATGACGACGGAGGGCGGACTACATGTGCCGTTTCTAATTGTAGGGCCAGGGCGATATGTTCCATCTGCACAAGTTCGCGGAGATCTGGTGGATATGCTTGATCTTAGCGCAACAACTCTGGCGTGGGCGGGTGTTAAAAAGCCGCAATGGTATGAAGGTCAGGACTTATTTGCAGTAGATTTTAAACCACGAAGTTTTGTCGCCGCTCACAAAGATCGCCTAGACCATACTGTTGATCGTGTGCGAAGCATTCGCACGGATCACTTCCGCTATGTGCGTAATTACAAGTTTGACCGTATTTTTCTACAGCCGCAGTACCGAGATAACAAGGCGTTCACCCAAAACCTGCACGATTTGTATCGCCAGGGTGAGCTCTCTGCGCTGCACAGAAGGATTTACTTTGGCGAGCGCCCAGTTGAGGAGCTTTACGAGGTATCGGTTGACCCACATATGTTGGTTAACCTTGCCTCTGATCCAGGCTATGTGGATATCTTAAGTCAGCACCGTGCGCTTTTGAGTGACTGGTTAAGCGAGGGTGATCATGGGATAAGAGAAGAATCTATTCAAGCGCTACAGGTCAATGGTGAGGGTACGAAGTGGGGTGAGGGCGTTAATGTTGAGTACGAAGCTTACCGTGTGGACAGTGATGGGGACGGGCTTTCTGATAAGTGGGAAAGTTTAAACGGTCGGGACCCTTTAGATGGTAACTTGTATTACGAATTTGACTGTGGCGCATGGCAGACGGAAGGTTGGATTTCAAATAACATAAGTTCTAACCTCGCAGGATTTCTTGGGTATCTTGATTTTTATTTAGATGATAAAGTAGCTATCCTACGCAGGGAAGGGCTTAAGGTTATTCCAAAAAGAGAAAATCAGACTTTCATTCTGCGCTTAAGATCTAGCAAGGACTTGAACGTTAAGGTTCTTATAAACGAGCGGTTAATTGGTTTAGACTCGATTCAAGCCAGTAATGAGTACGAGCGAATTTCGGTGAACTTCCATCCTGAACTGGGTAAGGAAATAGTAGAATTACTTGAGATTGTATTCGAAGGTGAAGAGGGTGCATTTGTAGAAATTGACACGATACAACTTGATACCATTTGATGAAAATTAGACTGATGCTAAATAAATTCTTATTTCTACTGGTCTTTGCTACTACGGTCCAAGGTCAGCCTAATATTCTCTACATAAATGCAGATGATTTGGGCGTTATGGATGTTGGTTACAATAATCCAACTTTTAGGACGCCTCATTTGGATCGTTTAGCTAGGGAAGGTCTAGTCTTTGAGAATGCCTATGCTCCGGCAGCGAATTGTGCACCTAGTAGAGCCTGCGTTCACAGTGGCTTGTGGGGTTCGCGGCACGGCGTTTATACTGTCGGTAGCTCCTATCGTGGAAAATCTGAGTACCGAAAATTGATTCCCATAAATAATCGTATTCATTTACCTAAGGAAGTTCTGACTATGGCTGAGGCACTAAGGGGGGGTGGTTACCGGACGATTCATCTTGGTAAATATCACATTGGGGAGGATCCTTTGGAAGATGGATTTGAGGTAAATGTAGGTGGCGATTATACGGGTGGTCCTAAAGATGGAGGTTACTTCTCGCCATGGAGAGGCGGCTCGATGGAAGCATGGTCGGACACTGTCCCAGCAAAGACTCATAGAATTGATATTTACACGGCGGAAGCGGTGAAATTTATTGAAACTTACCGTGACGAACCGATGTTCGTTCACTTCTCGCCTTATTTAGTGCATGGTCCAATTACGGCAGTACCAGAATATGTAGAAAATTTCCGAGGATTAGATCTTAACCCAGCTTATTATTCCATGGTAGAAAAGCTAGATGCTGCTATTGGAAGATTGCTTCAAGCTTTAGAAGATCAGGGCTTAAGCGAAAAGACCTTGGTGGTCTTCTGTTCGGATAATGGAGGGATCGCTGCCGTTAATTCACAGGCACCTTGGCGTGCTGGTAAAGGCTCGTATTATGAGGGTGGAGTCCGCGAGCCTATGCTTATGTACTGGCCTGGGACGATCGTCGCGGGGCGTTGCGAAGCTGTAGTTAATGGGCTAGATTTTTATCCTACATTTATGGAGGTCGCGGGTATTAAGTACTCTAACGAGCTGGATGGCGTAAGTCTGGTTTCCTTAATGAAGGAAGAGGCAAACTGGGAACCAGTCCCACAGTATTGGCATTTTCCAATTTACCTACAGGCCTACAACGGTACAAAAGACCAAGCCCGCGACCCCTTGTTTCGTACGCGACCAGGTTCAGCTATGCGCTCGGGTAATTGGAAGCTGCATGAATACTTTGAGGAGGATGCTATCGAACTCTATGATATAAGCAAAGATCCAGGTGAGATGCAGAACATAGCTGGAGTATTCCCAAAAAAAGCAGCTGAAATGCATCATATGCTATGCTCATGGCGAGACCGTATCGGAGCTCCTGTGCCTAAACAAAAAAACCCAAAATATAATTTTGAACTAGAGAAGAAGGCATTAGCAGCATTTGAATAGGTCGGCCTTATTATATGGCCACTTAAGAAATTAGCTTGTTAATCCTGTAGCATTATCGGAACGGACGAATCCTCAATAGGTTCTTTGATAGGTACGTCTATCTGCTTGCGATAAAGATCGTTATTATATGGGATCACTTCTTTTAGAAAATCGTAATATGGCTGATCTGTTACTGAGAGAAATCCACAATTATAACTTTCATTATCATTAAATCCTGCGGTGGCTTCATCGGCCATCATAAACCAGTGGGCTCCAATACATTTAGGGTCTGCTAGAACGCTGTCCATGTATATGCGGTAGCGCTCGCCGCGGTTTCTCTGGTCAGAAGCCAAGTTAAGTCCGGTGCCGAACATACCCCGATCTAGAGCGCCGAAGTGGAATTCGGAAACGAGGTAGGGCAGGTTTATCTCTTCAAAACCGTTCGTGTAAGGGTAATCACCGACATCGTTCTTATAAATATTTACGGACAGTACATCGACATATTTTGCTGCGATCGGCAGGTTAAATTCGTGAGTGTAGCCGCTGTGAAATCGACAACCAAGGTAAAGTACTTCTGGCATGTATTGATCAAACATGCTACGGATCGTGGAGAAATAATACTCTACCATTTCTCTGTAGTGTGCTTCGTTCAATGTCTCCAATGCATTAAGTGATAGCACAGGATTTGGGAGTGCGTGTTGTAGTAGTGTATCCCAATCTTTAAGGTTTGTGCCTAAGATCTCATTAAAATTTTCGATCGTTTCTAGTTTCTCTTTTAAGCGCATAATATAGCGCTTTTTGCCCGGAATTGACTGATTCACTCGCAGGAGGGAAAGTGCAAATTCATTAGGTTTTTCCCAGTGCAGTTCATTGTTTACAAAGGCACCCACTAGCCATGGGTCATCTTTTACTCTTTCACTATAATCCGAAAATTCTTCTTCTAGTTGTTCTCTCCAACGCGGGTCGAAAACATCCATCATCTTCGTATTGATGAGAGGTTGAGGAAGTTTCCAAGTAACATTTAGATTGAGGGTGTAAGGGAGGCGAAGGCTTTCGGGGACGTTAGAAAAATTATCAATCGACCAACCACCAAGGGAGTTGAACCCCCAGTGCTTTAGTCTTTTTAAATTACGCTTTATGTAGAGATCCTCATACAGCTGGCCGTATTTACGGATTAGATTGGCTTTTCCGTGATTAAAATATTGGTCGTCGCGACTAAAACAGCTTCGGAAGCGACTGTTTTGCGATGGCAAGCCTTCAAAGTAGTTACTTCTTTTCTTAACCTCGGTCGTAGCTAAGATGTGCCCAACGAAATTTATACCAGTAGATAAGAAGAGGTAGCCATCTGGATCGACTAGTGTCCAAGACCCGCCGTGCTGATCTACACGAAAGTGCCCCGTTGCCTTTAATCGCGGACCATTTTTGTATCCACCATACTTGGTGAGATTAGAAGCGATAGGAAACTTTCTGAGAAAATTATCTTCCTCCTGAAAGGATTCCTTGAAGTCTGAATCCTGTATGATCTTACCGGGCCAATTAGAGTGCTTAAATTGGCCATATCGATCGATGAATGGATAAAATTTTTCGGCTGATATAATATATAACGGATGCTTTGCTGGGCGATTTAAAAAGATATTTCGGATCAAAAACTTTCTTCTTTTTGGATGCGGATCCATCTGAAAAGTAACTATTTCTACTCCATCGGGAATGATTCCATGATGATTAAAACAAATGCCATTCGGGTAAGAATTCATACTAGAAAAATCCTGAACTAACTTGTTACTTCTCCTACTGTTATAACTTCGCGTTAAGGTGCAGTTGAAGTAGCGATTTTCTTTGTTCTTTAGAAAGCCAGAATGTATTTGGCTGAATTTCTTAGCGCCCCATGGTACATGCTGTGATTGTCCTTCTATACTAATGCTAAAAGGTACTTCGACTGCTGATTGGTAATCAATATCCCAGGTTAAATAGACCCATTCGCTGAAATCCCATTTTCCTTTAAAAACCAGTTCAATTGCCTCGTCTGGCGACGCTTCAACCCAAAGTCCTTTTGGACTGCTCCATACTGTGCCAGATTTTATTTCTAAACTACCGGTATTTGCATTTGAGGTAAAATCAAAGAACTGAGGCCCTCCAATCAAAGCCGAATGAAAGAGCAATAGAATGTAAACTTGTAGCGCACACGTTATTCCTTTCATCTAATAAAATTTATACCATCTTGGGTAGGTTACAGGTTAACAACAAAGCCGTGGGTTATTTATAACTTAGCACTTTGGCGCTTAACTGCCGGCGCAAGTCGTTCTGCGAGCTCGCGGCGCATAGCTTGTATAACAGATTCATATTTCGGGCTTTCTGCTAAGTTCTTCCATTCGTGCGGATCGTTTCTGTGGTCGTAGAGTTCTTCTGAGGCTTCACCTTCTGGTTTGTTGTATTTAATGTAGCGGAAATCGCGCGAGCGCAGAGAGAAGTGTTGTTGGTCGATAGCCTTAGACCTCCAGCTAGCACGAATCGAAAGGGCGCTATTGGGTCCATCCCAACTTGTGAGTTCAGGATCCTCAAGAAAAGGTTTTAGACTGAAGCCATCTATGGTGCCACTACTCTTTTTGCGAGGTGCGAGGTTTTCCCAATCACAGAAATCAGATATTGTCGGAAATAGATCAATCAAGCTTATAGGATGCTCTACGATGGATCCTGCTTGTCTTTGATATTCAGGATGACGAATTACAAATGGCACTCGAGTGCTTTCTTCCCATATAGTATATTTAAATAGGAAGTCTTTCTCACCAATATGATAGCCGTGGTCACTGGTCAGAATAACTACTGTATCATCTCGAAATTTACTTTGATCGAGGGCTTTCATCACCTGGCCAACCATTTCATCTGCGAATGTTATACTTGCGAGGTATGCCTGGGTGTAGTGTCGCAGGGCTAGCTCACGATCACCCCCAAAGGAATTGACAAGTGTATGGTAAATTTTCCGTCCTCGTGAATTGTTATCGTCTTCAAGCTTAGTATCTACGCGGTCACTTTTATTAATGATGGGTAACTGTACACTTTCTAAGGGATACATATCAAAATATTTTTGGGGCACAACAAGCGGTGTATGTGGTCGTATGAATCCAACTGCCATAAAGAAGGGACTATCTTGGTCCTGAGATTCTAGTGAGCGAATTTTTTGGACGGTCCATTCAGCACTACGTTCGTCTGCCATCGGATCGCGGTCGGTTTCACTAACGTAGTGGAAAGGCGTTTTACTTCTTATATTACGCCAGCCTGTGTAGCCACTAGTGGAAGCTGATGCTGGTACAATAGGAACCTTTGCAAGTGAGATATAAGTTCCATCTAAGACGCCAAATTCTGAGAAGTCGCCAGGTACCTCAGGATGATAAGTATGGTTCTTCCCATCTGAGGCTACCGGGCCGTATTCAGCAGCGATACCGTTGTCATCCCATAGGTCTCTCCTTGCGCTGTGAAAGACCTTTCCGGTTGTGTATGTTTTATAGCCATTTTCTCTGGCAAGTTCTGGTAGAGTCTTACTAGCAATGAGCGTTTCATTTTTCCGCTCGTTTCCAAAGCCGTAGAAGCGGGAAGTTATTGGTGATACTCCTGACATAAAACTAGCCCTAGAAGGAATGCAGACTGCGGCGTTACTGTGTGCATTATTAAAGGCTACTCCTTGCGCGGCCAAGGCATCGATATTAGGTGTTATTACCTTAGTATGACCTCCCATGTGTCCGACGAAATCGTTAAGATCATCAAGGATAATCAACAGTACATTTGGTTTTGAGCCTGCACAGAGGTTCCCGATTAGACCGACAAAAAAAAGTAAGCTTATAATAATCGAATAGGTATTTTTTTTCATATAGTACGGGTTCTTTATAAAACTAGTTCACTTTTATTGCCTCAAGCATAACCGATTTGGCTACTTCTAATCCAGCTCGCAGAGTATAGGTACCTGTGCTAAAAACGGGAGCTTTGAAGCGATTGGTATCATGGCGGTAGCAATAAATGAGCTCACCCGTATCTAAATTAGTGAGCTCGACTACCATATTACTACTAGGAAGTTTGATCTCTGGTAGGTAGGCGTAAGGCTCGCGCGCGTCGTTATCATGAGTGTTAATAGTCACCGGCCAGCCTTCGAATTGTGCGGCATCGCCTTTACTTAAGTCCGCAAAACGTGGCCAGCATTCAAAGCGCGCATCTCCTGTATCGGTTTCAAAGCGAATAAGGGCATATCCGTCACCTCGATTCGGACGAGACTTTAGTCTACGCAGTTCTTCGTTATCAACGTACTGAGGGTTTGCATATGCAATCATGGTAAATGGATTGCCAAAGGCGTCTAAATAATCACCTACCCAAGAAAGGCCGCTTTCAATTGGTTCACCACCACCAGCCTGCTCATTCTCCGGCCACCACCATCTACCCCAGATAGTATTGACTAAGGCTGGACTGGTAAAGCTATAAGGGCCGTCTCGGAATGTATCGATGCCGTGCTTAACAACTGCGCCGAGATGTTGATCCCCACAGATATGCGTGGCGCGGGCGCGGCGTAGGGCACGAACTGCTTCATTTCGCCTATCTGCGGGCCATCCGTTGGCATCGTGATCTTTTTTAATACGCCGAACGATTTGCCCAGAGTAGCTAGCATGAGCCACGAACGGTGTTTGTGAGAGTACAACTTTCATCTGTGCGCCAGACCAGTCGCGTGCCCAATTATCAAGAAAACTAAGCTGACGTGTTCCAAGTAAGGTTTTTCCTGCGGCGTCAGGATCAGGATGCCAGGTTGATTTAAATTTCCGGTCTTCAAGAATAGCAAAGCTGATACCACCTAGCGTGAGATCGGTATAGTATACAGTGATCCCTTGATCCACTGGCTCTGGGTCATAGGGATCTGGCAAACTCCAACACTGTTGGCGTTGTACCATATTTACAAAGCTTGCCGGGTAAAGGTAGCCACCATCGAAATCTCTACCAATTGCTTTTTTTCCACTCTCCCCCCAAAGGTTGGGGTGACCGACATCATGATCATCTGGAATACAGATAGTAGGTCGGTCTTTCATTACTTTACCGAACTGTACACCAAACATTAACCAGCCGTATGTAGGTTCATCGTGTATGTAATTTTGGTCCCCAGCAAAAAATAGAAGGTCAGGGTCGTGCTCTAGGAGGTTTGCCACCATTTGTGTGCGTGCATAACGAGGCTTGTCTGCTGGTGAGTTGCAGGACATGGAGGCCAAGACAATTGATTTTTTATCTGTAGGGTCTTTGCGTATTAGCCCTTCGTAAGTCGATAATTCTCCTAACCTTACTCGATATTGGACATCTTTACTTGAATCCCATCCATCAATGCGAAAATGTAAGCTCCAACCAGGATAGACTACGGAGGCTTGCTGAACCTTTTTCCACTTTCCTCCGATCAAGAGTTCTAAGGTAGCTTCTTTTGGTTCTTCAGGCAGGAGTGGAAAGCATTGAGCAGTTAGTTTGAGAGTGCCTGCATTGTGAGTGTATATTGCAAAAGCTAGGGCTTTCTCACGGGGACGTGCGCAAATCCAATCGCGAAAACTTTTCTCACGTGCGGGTTCGTCCTTAGGGGATACCCACCATTTTCCGCTGGTGACTTCGTCTGCTCCGAGTGCATACTCGCTTTGCGTTCCAAAAGGATACGGGGCGTAGTAATCAACTGATCCAAGCAAATTTTTCGATACTAGGACTAGACTAATTAGTAATATAAGAGGGGATTGTATGTGCATGATTAATTCAATTTAGATTTTTTACTAAAAAATTATTAATAACAGGTTGTACAGTTTTACGTGCCCTGAAAAAGAACGTATGATTGCCACCAGGATGGATGTAACGCTCTAAATTAGAGATACTAAATTCTCTGCACTTCTGGCTGAATTTTTCGTAATGATAGGGTGGCACTATTCTGTCCTGATCACCATGTACCAGTAGTATGGGAATTTGATCTTCATGAATCCAATTTAGTGGAGAAAGTGGGGTTATGAATTCGGGATCTGAGGATTGATCATCTGGCAGAAAATTCAAATGACCAGCACGTTCGAGCATTGTATCAAAGTCTGTGGGTGCGGAGATGGCTACTACGCATTGAACAGATGAATCCTTCGCAAGATAGTCTTTGCTTTTAAATACATCTGCATCTGGACTCAGTCCAATCATAAGTGCTAAATGAGCGCCGGCGCTATACCCGAGGACCGCAATAAGATCTGGATCGATATGGACGTCTTTGCTGATGCTTTTGAGATATCGTATTGCCGTTTTAACATCTAATATGCACGCAGGAAGCGGAGCTTCATGGTTGAGCCGATAAGCTACTGTCACCCCGATATAGCCAAGCTGAGCATAACGAATCGCCATCCAGGCCATCTGATCCTTGTCGCCCTTAGCCCATCCGCCGCCGTGTATGCAGACTACTACTGGTAGCGATCCTACTGCATTCTCTGGTATAGCGATACCGAGTTGACCGGATCGTTCTGGGGTAGATGTGCGGTATTGATGAACACTATATTCGATTCCGGCTGGAACCTTAGGCGGCATAGCTGGGGCACGAAATTCTGGCACTTTTGCGAAGCAGGAAGTGAGTGTTAAGATAAAGAGATAATAGATTGAGACTTTCACATTAATTAGGATCTACTTATTTAATTTTAGCCGTTCGTTTAATTGCTCCGTTAGCTGGAGTACTATATTTGGAAAGTCCTGCGCTCGATTAATGCCCGCATCCTTAGCATTCGAAAAATCGTAGAGTTCTGCATATCCATTATTGTGCAAAATCAGGCGGTGATTTTTAGTTCGAATAGTCTTTCGATGACTTTGAAATCCGACAGCTGAGTGCCCAAGTGATTCAGGGTTATCTAGCTGTAGCTTTAGGGTCTTACCGTGGATATATTCTGGGATTGGGATACCGGATATGTCACATAATGTAGGGAATATATCGATACTTTCCACAACAGCTTCACAAGGCTCTCCAGATTTGGGAATATCTTTATAAGATATGATAAGCGGTGATCGTAGCGACTCTTCAAATAAGGTATGTTTGCCCCAAACACCGTGTTCTCCTAAGTGCCAACCGTGATCGCCCCAAAGAACTACTATAGTGTTTTCACGCATACCCAATCGGTCGAGCTGATCCATTAGCAACCCTACTTGTGCGTCTACATAACTGACACAAGCGGCATAATGACGTCGCACGTCATCTGCGAAAGCTGGATCGGAAATAGGGTTCCTTGACCAGCGATTGTACCTCATAAACTCACCAGAGCTTTGCCAAGAGCTGGGATGCTTAGGCTTATAGGGATGTGCAATAGCGGGCAATTCACACTCATCGTATAGGTCTAGATATTTCTTTGGTGCTCCGAAGGGAAGGTGAGGGCGAATGAAGCCGACTGCCATGAAAAATGGGGATCCGGTCGCATCCAACTTATTAATTTGTTTGATAGCTGTTTCTGTGATCCATCCATCCGGGTAACTTTGATCATCACCAGCGAAGGCTTCAAATACTGAGAGAATTTCACCTAACCCCCAAATTTTACCTTCAGCGAGGGCATGCATCACACCTCTAGGGTGCTGCCAATCGCCAATGGGTTGTAGGCTTAAGTCCCATGAATTAGGCATCTCTACCACGTTAGGATCATCCCAATTTTTACCTCCTAGTCCGCCTGGGTGGTGAGACACTTTACCTATCGATACGGTTGTATAACCATTCTTTCTGAACCATGCCGGCAGGCTTGGAGAGACTGAGCTAGGTTCTTCTTTGAGCTTACTGGCTCGATTAAAAAGTAAGCGATTATTCTGCGGGCTATTCAGATTGTATTGACCTGTCAGCAAGGTGTATCGAGAAGCCCCGCAAGTCGGCGCATTTACGTAGTGATTATAAAAAGCGCGTCCACTAGCAGCTAATTGGTCTATATTAGGTGAGTGAATGTAATCGAGCCCGAAGCAGTTTAGTTCAGGTCGCAGATCATCAATACAAATGAGCAAAATATTTTTCCTCTCATCAGCACTCGCAGTGAGCGCGAAGAGGATTAATAGACAAATAGTGGTAGACTTGTGCGCAAGATTCATTCGACTGTAGTTAGTATATATTTTTATTGTACTGCAACTAATCGTCAACGGCGCTCTGGTAGTTCCTTGACCTTTATGTTTCTAAAGTGGACTTCACCTTTTTTTCCAGAGTGCACCTGAAGTCCGAAAAACCCTTCTAGGAACTGATCGTCAACCCAGTGAGCAGCGGGCACTCCGTTAACCCAAGTTTTTATTGTTCCCTTGTCCGCTACAATTGTGACCCGATTCCAAGCATCTTTTTTTAGCGCCTGACGCACAGCACTATGAGCCTCGAGCCAAAGTGGATAAATCCAAGCGGCATATCCCTGGCCATAGATGCCGCCCGACCAACCGCGCTGACGCTTTAGCATTGGTGCGAAACCTTCCATTTCACACTGTGGACCAATGACCCTATCGTAGGGTTTCTTCGGCTCATATTGTGCGCGAAACATAATGCCGCTATTGCCATCGATGACCCATTTTAACTCCGCAGTAAAAATGAAGTCACTGTAGTCCTCGCGCGCAGTTGTCAGATAGGTGCTGGGCGAACCTTTTACGCAGGTCCCTACTATTCGATCTGCGCGGGCTTCAAAGGTGCAATAGCCTCCACGAGCTGTCCAATTACTGAGGTCTTTACCGTTGTAAAGGCTGACGAAGCCCTCACTTAGATCCGGCTCGAGCTCGCTATTGATTCGCGCTTTTTGGGGCGTAATGATACGCTTTTGATTTTCGTATTTTTTTATGAATGGTTGCTGCGCTTCGGATACTTGATTAGCTACACACAATGAGGTGCTAGAGAGTATGCCTAATAGGAGTGCTAGTTTTTTCATAGATGAATCACTAGATAATAAAGCTTACAGCTTGTAGTAGGATTCCCATCCCTTACGTGGAGCGGGGTCGAGCAGTGTATGAGCAGTAGGGTTGTTAGTGATGCATTTGTTTTGGCGATCGAATTCGATTTGCCCACCAAAGCGTTGAGCCAGCATACCCAGGGTCATTACTTGTGTTAGCGTGCCACTGACGCTGAAAGGAGAGCGGGAAATTTCCTCTCCCTTACAAGCGAGCAAGAAGTTTGTATAGTGATTAGAGTTCTTCTGTGGGAATGGAGGCAGCGATGCGCGCATGTCCAAGAATTTAGACCGTGGTACGATTTGGAGCGGTTGCCCGTGGTGACCACCCTTAAAAGCGAGCTCTTCACTGTAGAGCTCTTTGCCAGGATTGTTTAATAATTCATAGTCACTATCTTCTGTGTATTCAGCTGCGAGTGTTGGCTCGTTATTTAGTCCGTCGTACCATGTGACTTTGCATGCAGGCAGATTAGGGCCGCGCTCGGGAAAGTCGAAACGAATGGTTGAGGATTCTGGGTAGATTAAATCGTAGGGGTTAATGCCGCCGCGATCCAAAGTCACGATGCGCTCGGGTAGACCTAGTTGGAGAAAACGATGGCAGGTATCTAAAATGTGCGGTGCCCAGTCACCTAAGCAGCCGCTTCCGAATTCATACCAACTGCGCCACTCCTGAGGATGAAGCTTACTACTAAATGTTCGGTTAGCGGCAACTACATCATGCCACTGTTCCCAATGAATACTGCCTAAAATGGGTTCGCTGGGATAGCTACTTGCAGTGGCTCCCCAACCGTGCCAGCGACGCTTGATATTCATGTGGGCGGTGATTCGGGTAATGTCTTTGATGATGCCTGCCTCTGACCACGCTTTAAACTGAAAATAGTTAGGGCCAGAGTGCCCTTGGTTTCCCATTTGGGTGACTACGCCACTACGCGCAGCAAGATCCATCAGACGCTCGCATTGACCAAAAGTGTGAGCCAGTGGTTTTTCGACAAATACGTGCTTGCCGAGCGACATAGCGAGCATGGTCGCAGCAAAGTGCGAATGATCGGGCGTGGCAATCAGCACGGCATCGATGTCGCCAGCCATATCGTCGAACATTTTTCGAAAGTCTGTGTAAGCGCGTGCTTGTATTTGGCTCTGCCCTGGCGGCATTTCGCCATCCTTAGTTACTGGTGGCTTGCCAGTGATTCGGTGCACGTAGCGCGCTTCATGGGTATGCGCAGCATTCATATCGATGTCGCAGAGTGCGACGACATCGCAGAGCCCTGAGGCTAGTAGTAACTTTCGGTCTCTGTTGCCTTGGTTTCCAATACCGATGATCGCCAGTCTTACTTTTTCACTGGGTGCCAGTCCTGAAGTCGATTGATTACCCAGAGCTATATAGGATGGAAGTATGGTCAGCGCACCAAAAGCACCAGAGGACTTGAGGAAATCTCGCCGCGAAAGTGATTGGTGTGTGTTCTTAGATTTCATTCCTAGATTCTCGCAATTAATTACCATCGAAGGGAGAAGTCTGATCTGTGCGGAATGGGAATGCGGGCATATTATCTGAGCCGAATAAGTTGAGGTTAGGAAAATTTTCCCAGCCATAGCGAATCGACTTTGGCGCGCTGATACCTGGGTGTCGCACGCGTACCTTATTTTTTGCGATTATCTCGCCAGTGGCGCGTATATACCTGTCATCGCCATTTATTACGGTGAAGCCAAGTACCTCGCCATCATCATAATTCATGTCTTTGATTAAAGGATCCGAAGCGCTCAGCCCACTGCCGACATTTTTGAGGGTGATGAGGGTCGATTCGCCATCGAATTGGTGCGCACAGTATTCTGGTGATTGCGGTGCACTGCTTTGCTTATACACCATAGATTGTGCGGCGTAAGCCAAGCGCTTGCCGATATTTTCTTTATAGGGCGGGTGGATATCTCTTTGCATGCCACTATCTATAGTGCATACCGTCCGGCAGTTAAGGATGTCTTCAATATTTTTTTGGGATTCTCGCATCCATGGCCAGTTGTGGCTGGTATTTATTTTTTCAGTGGCTTTGCCAAATCCAGGCAGTTGCACGACCAGAAATGGCATGCTTTCATTACCCCAGTTTGCACGCCAATGTGCGACCAAGTCTTTCAGGAGTGTCTCGTATTGCACACAACTTTGGCGGGTTCTGGCATTGCCTTCACCTTGATACCAAAGTACGCCTTTGATCGGTAGTTCATAAAGCGGAGCGATCATTCCATTATGCAGGGCGTAAGGTCGTTTACTACTTAGAGGACTACCTAAGGGGGGAGATGGTCTCCAACCGACTTGTTCGCCACTTGCTTTTTTTACTTCCCATTCCTTTACCTGCTGCTCGTATTTTATCTTATTGGTCGGCCAGTCTTGAACCGCTTGCTGGTAGTCTGCTACGATGGAATTATACTCATCACGATCTTCAAGGGAGCCCGGCGGCATCCAAGCAGTAATGGGGGTGCCGCCACAAGCGGATTGGATTAAACCGATTGGTGCATCTAAGGCTTCTGCGAGGTGCAATCCAAAAAAGTAGCCAGTAGCAGTAAGGAGGTGGGTGCGGGTGCGCGGCTCGATTGGATACCAACCCTGATCAAAGCGATACTCGCGCTTAACAAACTCTTGGGGCTCGTCCACTGGTAGGATGGCAGCTCGGAAGATACGAATTTGCTCGTGGTACTTTACAGGGTGACCTTCATAAAGCTCAGGAAATTTGCGCTTATAGGTCTCAATGGAGCTATCCATATTTGATTGTCCGGCGCAGAGCCAGATATCGCCAAAGGTTACATTCGAAACAGTGACAGTATTCTTCGCTCCCTTGATGAGGATTTCGAAGCTTCCACCAGCGGGCATAGCTGGTAGTTCTACCATCCATCTATTTTTTATGACTACTGATGCATATGTACTACCGTTAAATTGTACGGTTACTTCTTTTTCATCAGTAGCGGTTCCTCTTAGTGGGATGCTGACGTCTCTCTGGAGTATCATATTATCAGAAAATATTGGGGCAATTCCGATTTCCGCGTAAAGCGGAGTAAAGATGGCAAGAATGCCAAGTATAGTTTGCTGTAATATGATTTTCATAATTTTTCTAGTTAGCCGAAAAAGACTAATTGCGAATACCTTCGGATTTTTGCAGGGAGTGAAGTTGCTGCCGTAATGATTCTGCGATTTGGGGATGCTCTGTGATGACATTGTTTGCTTCGGCGATATCGGTGCTCAAGTCGTAGAGTTCTGCTGGTCCGGGCTTTGGTCGATACTTACTAGCATGAAACTCTATGTACTTCCATCGGTCTCTGCGTATCGCCACAGCATTTGCAGCCTCTTCTAGCATGTAAGGAAGACCTTGATCTGATTTCCCTAAAAAGGCGTTAAGTGTATCGCGACTATCCGCCGCGGCTCCCTTTGGTAATTCAAGCTCTAGGAATTTGGCGAACGAGTGCAGTAAGTCTATTTGGTTTACCAGCGCATCCGAGCAACCGGGTTGGATCATAGCCGGCCAACTAATTATAAGCGGTACTCGTGTTCCGCCTTCGTAGATTTGATATTTCCCGCCGCGATAAGGTCCTGCTGCGTAGTGGCCCTGATCGTTATCGGCTTTAGAGGTCTTGACTATACTGCCGTCGGCGTAGCCATCATCATAAGTAGGCCCATTGTCGCTGGAGAAAATAACGATACTATTTTCAAGTAGATTGTTGGATCTGAGTGCGTTGATGATCTGCCCGACACACCAGTCAAATTGCACCATCGCGTCACCGCGGTAACCGAGCGCAGTCTTTCCCTGAAAACGTGGGTGAGGCGCTCGCGGCACATGAATATCTTGCGAAGAAAAAAAGAGGAAGAAGGGGGTATTTTTGTTTGTACGAATATAGTCGCGAGCCTTCTCGACAAATACATCAGCCATGGTCTGATCATCCCAAAGGGCTGCTTTGCCCCCAGACATGAAGCCGATGCGCCCGATACCATTGATAACACTATGGTTGTGACCGTGACTGCTCTGGTAATAGGTCATCGCTTGGCGATTTTCTCGGCCATCTGGATATGCTGTGCTCCCAGGTCGGTTGACTTGTTCTGGGCTAAGCCCGACGAAAATTGGGTCTTCTGGGTCATGGTTTACAACACGGTGATTTTCTAAATAAACGCAGGGCACTCGGTCGTTAGTAGAAGGCAGTAGGAAGCTATAATCGAAGCCGATTTCGAGTGGGCCGGGCAGTACGTCAGCATTCCAATTGGCGGGGACTTCTTTAGTACCAAGACCTAGGTGCCATTTGCCGATGACAGCAGTCTTGTAGCCTGCATCTTTGAATAAATCGGCTATAGTATAGGTCTCTACGGGTATCACTAGGGGGGCATTTGGGCCCAAAATACGTACATTGGCACGGAAGCCATGAGTGCCCGTGAGCATAGAAAATCGCGAAGGGCTACAAGTTGCCGCTGAGCAGTGGCCATCCTCGAAGCGTAGGCCACTGGCAGCTAATGCATCAATATGAGGAGTAGGGATTTTTTCGGAGCCATAAACACCGACGTCGCCGTAACCGACATCGTCCCCGTAGATTATAATTACATTGGGTTGCTCAAATGCTGTACCTATTGAATGTATCAGAAAACTGCACAGCAGGGATAAGATAGTGATGGGTCGCTGTAGGGAGAACATGCTGTAGTGATTAGTATAAATACGGACGCAGTATTTGCTTGTTTTGAGAATCGACGGGGAAAAGTGCTTGGCATTCGTTTAGAGCACCTTCCATCTGGCGAAACATTTCTTGCAGTCGCTCGGGGCGTTGCACCGCGAGGTCGTTACTTTCGTCAATGTCTGCTGCTAGGTTGAATAATTGCATACGGGGTTCGGCAGAGTATTGGTAAATGAGCTTCCAGTTGCCATTGTGCCATGTGGTGAAGTACGCAGAACGATGCTTATGCGGAAAGTGCATCAGGAATGTCTGTGGGCTCTCGCCAGCGGTGACAGTTCTGAGGTCGTAACCATCCATCGTGTGGTCTTTAGGTGCTTGGGTGCCCGTCAGTGCTAGAATCGTCGGCATTAAGTCGAGGATGGTGCCGAAGCTGGAATTGTGGAGGACGCCCAGCGGTATGGGCCAGCGATCTTGTAGTGGGCTGTCGGTAGGCTGGGCCCAGCTAACCATAAATGGAACGCGCGTGCCGCCTTCATATCGTTCTGCTTTTTTACCGCGTAGTGGCCGGCTGCTATAGTCGGAGCCATTGTCACCGAGGAAAAAGACTATCGTCTCTTCGGCTATACCGAGCGTTTGTAGGTGATTCAGAATTTTCCCGACCGAATGGTCCATACCTTCTATCATCGCAGCGAAGGCACGCCCCGGGAAATCCTGTGGATAGTTCTTTAAGAATTTTGCATCTGCCTCAAATGGACTGTGCACAGCGTAAAAAGACATATGGGCAAAAATAGGCTTACCAGTGGCATGTGCAGCATCCAGTCGCTCGAGCATCTTCTCGGTAAGTGCTTCAGTCAAATGGGTGTCTTTGCCATGATATGCCTCAAGGTGCGGTGGTTGACGAAGGTTTTGTGCATTCGTAAAATTTTTCTTACCGTAATAACTGCCAGGGCGTCCCCAAGCTGCACCTGCTATATTATGATTAAAGCCGATCTGCAAGGGGTCTGCGCCTGGATAGTCGAGTGGTCCCCAGTGCCCCTTGCCGACATGAATCGTTTCGTAGCCTGCATGGGATAATATTCTGGGCAGTGTAACTGAGCCTTCGTCAAGGCCCTGCCAATTCCATTTTTTTGGAGCCTGTGGGCCGCTATTTTTACCGTATGGATAAATCCACTGGGTAGTCCGGTGGCGCGCTGAGCTTTGACCGGTTAACAACGAGACGCGTGATGGGGAACATACACTATTTGCGTAGAAGCGCTCATATCTCAGACCTTGGCTCGCTAGGCTCTCAATATTTGGGGTGCGATAGCGCTGGTTAAGCGTGTGTACCTTAGGCTCGCCGTTCTCACTTAGGAAGGGCACAGAGCTATCCATTAAGCCCATGTCATCGACGAGGAATATTAATATATTTGGTCGAACCTCTGCACAGAGCGATGTGGTGCACAGCGCTATACCAGCGATTCCAAGTAAAATGCAGCTCAATTTATTTTGCATAAAAATACTAGTTGACCATTACTTATTTTTATTTGGGCGTCCACGCCCAAAGACAAAGTGCTCACTGGGTGCATGCGCTGCCTCTAAGAGTTGGCGTAAATGATTAAGCTTTTCGGGATATTCGGTAGCACGGTCATGCTCCTGTGCTAGGTCTTCTTTTAAGTTATAGAGTTGAGTTGGGTTGACCTCTGGGTCGCGCGTGGAGGTATTATTTTGCACAGCTACCCAGTCGCCCTTGCGTACAGCACGCCGTGTCGGCCAATGCAGTTCGAAGTAAATATAGTCGTGTATTTTCTGCTTATCTAGATCACCTTTCAGTAGAGGCAAGTAGCTGATACTGTCGGTTCCATTTTGTAATTCAATACCTGCCATTTCACATGCCGTCGCCATGAGATCCCAGTGCGCCCCGACATGGTCACTGCTGCGACTAGGCTCGATGACTGTCGGCCAGTGAGCTATGAATGGTACTCGGGTGCCACCTTCATACATATCCCGCTTGATTCCTCTTAGGGGGCCACTGTCATCAAAAAAATCTTCAATCACACCGCCAGATCTAGATGCACCATTATCACTGGTGAAAATAACGAGTGTATTTTTGTCTATCTCAAGATCTTTAAGTAAATCAAGAATTCCTCCGACATCTTGATCCATAAGGCTGATCATCCCAGCTAGTCGCTTTTGTACACTGGGCCAATCTTCGTCTAGATATTGAGTGTAATTAGGATCACTTGCTGGTATTTGAATGTGAGAGTGGGGTATTGTATATGCGAGATATAGAAAGAAAGGCTGATCTTTACTCTCCGTGATAAAATTTCTTGCCTCTGTAGTGAGGCGATAATGGCTGTATCCCTCTACGGTATCTCTTGCACCTAACTCTACTTTTTCGTGATTTTTCCATAGCCATCCTGGGTAGTAGTTGTGTGCATGGCGTTGGCAATTATAGCCGTAGAAATAGTCGAAGCCCTGATTTATTGGATCACCTTCACTTAGAGGATAGCCCAAGCCCCATTTTCCTATACACGCGGTTTTATAGTCAGCTTCTTTTAGTTTCTCGGCAACGGTGATAGTCTCGTCTGGAATTGGTAACTGACCAGAGGCATGGTCGGAAGTAGCTTTAATTTCATAATTTCCACGAATATAGGTATGGCCTACATGCATACCGGTCATTAAGGCGCAACGCGAAGGTGCGCAGACCGAAGTACCCGCATAATAATCTGTGAGTAAGAGTCCTTCCATGGCCATCTGGTCGATGCGAGGCGTCTTAATTTCGCTCTGACCGTAGGCTCCGATCTGACCATAACCAAGATCGTCAGCCATGATAAAGATGATATTGGGCTTATCAATAGTATCGGCTAATAATGCCGCCTGACTAGGAAGTAAGCCTAGCGTGATAATTATAATGATAGATAGAGTCTTAAACGGCATAGTGAGTTTATAGATAGATTTGGTTATAAATTATGTTCCCACCAATTGTCGGCTCCGAGCGTTGGGAATACGCGGTCTTTCATAGGTTTATTCCATTTCTCCCATGCATCGATAAGTTGCTGAGTCTTCTCAGGAGATTGCCAGCGGATATTTTCTCTCTCACTTAGATCGCTTTCGAGGTCGTACACCGCATGATTTTGATTATTTCTTTTTACATTGGCGACGAGCTTAGTGGAAAATGAACGCACAGCCATGCCTTGCTGTTCCCATTTACGCCAGAAGAGTTGATCGTGTGGAGACCCTGAATTTTTACCCGTTAGGTAGGGGATTAGGTTGACACCATCTAATGGGCGAGCAGGGGATATTTCTACCTCAGTTATAGCCGCGATAGTACTTAATATGTCTAGCGATATAACTGGCTCTGTATAAGTTAGATTAGCGGGTATGGTTCCGACCCATTGCATAGCAAAGGGCACACGAATACCCCCCTCATACAAGTCTGATTTTGCCCCGCGAAGAGGTCCGTTGTTAGATGCATTCTTGGTTATAGCGCCACCGTTGTCAGATAAAAATACTACTATAGTATTTTCCAGGATACCTTGCTTGCTTAATGTTTTCATGACTCTACCGACACCATCATCAACACAACTGACCATAGCTGCATAGGTGCGGCGACGTTTGTCTTCGATATCCGAAAATCGGCTAAGGTATTTCTCTGTAGCTTGCAGTGGAGCATGAGGAGCGTTGTATGCTAGATACAGAAAAAATGGGTTCTCAGCTTCGGCCTGCTGATCAATGAACGCAGTAGCGGCGTCGGTAAGTTCATCGGTGAGGTAATCGTCAATTTCGACAGTTTCTCCATCTTTTTCTACTTTCATAGAGTACCAGTGCCACTTGCGAGTGACCTCGGATAGGTCGTTGAGTGTCAGTTTCTCAGGCATGTAATTGAGGCCTCCGGCCAGGAAACCAAAGAAATGGTCGAAGCCTCTTTTGTGGGGATGAAAGTTTGGGTGTGTGCCCATGTGCCATTTTCCTATGATTGCACTTTTATAGCCCACTTTACTAAGGACTTGGGCGATAGTTTCTTCTTCTACTGGTAGCCCAGCTTTCGGATTATTAGGGTCGATCGTTGGATTGGTAGTGAAACCAAAGCGGTCTTGGTAGCGGCCAGTTAGAAGGCCAGCTCGACTAGGACCGCAAACTGGATAGGAAACGTAACCGTCGGTAAACTTAACTCCATTTATAGCAAGTTTGTCCAAATTTGGTGTAGGAATGTCAGTGCAACCATTAAAACCGACATCTTGATAACCTTGGTCGTCTGTTAAAATGACAATCAGATTTGGTTTCTGTACAGCTTTTGCAACACTAGCGGCGGCTGTAAGTAAGATAATAAGAAGGATAATTTGTCTGTGCATGATCTTTTATTTTTTATTTAAGAAATTAATACAGAGAATTTTTAGTTGTTACTTTCTATGGAAAAAATTACGCGGTTCGATCTCTTCAACTAGCCCGCCCTTAACTTCACGGGGCGTCGCCTTAAAAGTACGTTTAAATGCAGTGGCAAAGCTTTGACTACTTTGAAAACCGACCGTCATGGCCACCTGTGTAATATTCATAGAAGAACTAACTAGAAGCTCGTAGCCTTTTATTAAACGAATTTTCCATAGGCTAGCCATCGGGCTTTCACCTGTAGTAACTCGGAATGCTTTAGTAAGCTTACTCTCAGATACTGCGAGTTGCTCAGCTAATCGCTTGAGGTCCCAGTGTTCCCCATGTTCGCGTTCGAATAGGTCGATCGCTTGGAGTACAGTGGGGTTTTGTGTCAATTGCGCAGGGATTACAGACTCTACTTTTCGTTTATGCATTAAGTCCTGAATCGAAAAGATAAAAGCACTATAGGAGGAACGCGCGATTTGCTCACTAAATGGGCCGGGTGATGCGTGCTCATTAACTATAGTTTTGAGCAATGATTTATGCTTAGGTAAAAATTGGCGTTTCATGTAGACGAAGCTTTTCCACGGTTCCAGCAACTCTGGTTCTTCATGCAGGGCACGACGCATAGAGAACCCAATCCATAGGCAGTGATTATAGGCGAACTTCTGGTCAAGTCGCTCCATGACAGCACCTCTAGCTATTAACAATAAACTGCCATTAGTTAGGTTAATTTCTTCTCCATTGATCCGAAATCGGCACTCGCCCTCTAGTTGGAGTAAGCAAGTGAAATTTTCCAGTTTCTTTAAGACTGGCTTGAGCCGAGGAGAAGACCAGTGCTCACCAAGGGAGTTGACTCCCGGTACGATTACATCGTCCCCGTAAATACTGAATCCTGAATAGACTCCTTCTGGTAAGTCAATTGGCATAATTCAGCATTCTTGTGGTTGGTTAGACTTAGCTTAGAACTCGCCTGGTAAGTTCATTTGGGAGATCTACATTATCCAAAGTCAGCTCATTACGTTCAATTTCTTCGGACATACGCAAACAGTCCTTAGAGAAAGCGGGATCAAAAGCTAAGTTTTGAGTCTCCCAGGGATCATTTTTTAAATCAAAGAGCTGAGTGGTTTTTGAGCCAAAGTAACGAATAAACTTGAAGCGCTCGTCGACGACCATACGGCCACTAGCTTTGCTTTGCGCATGTAAATAACGGCGCCAATTTTTTGGTTTGCGATTGCCCTCGAGTAGGGGACGCAGGCTAGAACCTTTCAGCTCAGAAGGGGCTTGGATGCCTGCATAATCACAGAATGTGGGAAAAAAATCTAAACCAGAAACTAGATGTTCAGTGTCTTCAATTCCTTCAGGAATGTGGCCTGGGAAGCGTACCATTGTGGGAACTCGCGAAGAAGTGTCATAAAAGTTGTCTTTAAATAGCAACCTATGGTGTGCATTTGATTCACCGTGATCAGAAGTAAAAATAACGACTGTATTATCGTGATCAGGTGATTGCTCAAGTGTGTCGAGGATATAGCCTACGTTAACATCAACCATTTCTACCATGCGGTAATAGAGCCACTGGTAGTGGCCCCAGTTTTCCTCTGTCCACGGACTGAGCCAACTAACTAAGCCCTTATGGAATGAGGCTATTTGTTCGGGTTCACGCGGATCATAATTAAAATTTGGAGGGCAGGGGGGGAGCTGACCTTTTAAGTGCGGAAATGGAAACGGGTGTTCAGCGGTTCTTGTCGCATTGCCTATGTCGTGTGGATTCATTAACCCGATCTGGGCAAAGAAAGGACGATTTTGGTCACGATTCTGAAGAAATGCTTCGAAAGACAGTGCTACTAAATTGTCACTGTATTCGCCCTGTGGGTGTGAGTTGTGGGGAACTAATTGGAAGGAATTATGCAGAAGGCGCCCTGGAACATGCCACTTGCCAATGTGAACTGTTTGATATCCTGCTTTGCCTAGCCATTGGCCATAATCAGGGAGGTCCTCGCGCAGCTTACGGTTATTAGTTACTACATTATTTTCGCTCGGATAACGGCCTGTACACCAAGCAGCTCGCGCCGGGCAACAAATAGGATCCGGAGTGTAGCTTCTAGAAAAATCTACACTATGCTTCGCAAGGCGGTCTATGTGCGGGGTATGGACATGCGGATTTCCGTGGCAACTCAGCGCCATGTGACTGAGCTGATCTAGATTTAAAAATAGCAAGTTTGGACTGTTCTTTATGTGTCCAACATCTCCTAGTGGCGCGGCGTGGGAGTGCTTAAAGAATGTTCCCAGGGAGAGAGTACCAGCCATTTTTAAAAAATCACGGCGGCCTGGTAAATCAATGGAATCGGTAGAATTCATTTCTTAGCTTAGATTAAAATATCCTTTAGTGTGAAAGCGACATTTCGCCCAATTATTGCGAGGACATGATTCTGGGCATTTTGCCAAAAGTATAGCGGTAGAAATGCAGGACCAACTAGAGCGAATCCATGTAGGTCCTCTAACGAGCCCTCGATCTCGATT
This sequence comes from uncultured Opitutia bacterium, assembly GCA_913041275.1. Classification (GTDB taxonomy): domain Bacteria; phylum Verrucomicrobiota; class Verrucomicrobiia; order Opitutales; family Coraliomargaritaceae; genus Thalassobacterium. Next base: position 46,185 of record CAJWHF010000001.1, on the reverse strand, counting down.
AGCTGGTCTGGTAAGGCGACGATCTCCATGTTTGAGCGGAACATACTTAAGTCGTCAATGTAGTCGACCAACCCAGTGTTCACCGTATTCGCGTGCAGGCGTTCGGTCAAAGTATAGAGCGATACCACATCATTCTTTGCTTTGTATTGCCGAACTACTGAGCTTCCATGAGTTCGTATTTCGATTTCGTGACCGATTCTTTTGCCAGACTGATACATCGGTTCGAGAGAATTATAACGATATGATTTGACCGGTAGAATAGGCTCCGATCGATAGGAGAGAGACCATTTTCTAGGGCTTCCCAAATCGTTTGCTTCGTAGTCGATTTCTGCATCTATGGTTTGTTTTGAAGCGTGCGCTTGGTTCGTCCATGTGGACCAAGATCTTACGTGCTGGACGCTTAGTTTTCGAGTTCGATCATTGATTGCAGTGCCTTGGCAAATGAGTTCGAGGCTTCCTTCTTTACGAACCTGAGGAAAGGGCCCTACTCGCCGGCCTTCTTCCTTGCGATACTCGTAATTGCGCATCGCATGAATATTGTACAACAATCGATAATTCGACGTAGAAGGTATCGAATGATCGAAATTCCGCAGAAAACCAGGATATAAATCGAATGAAATATGCATAATTATTATATCGAGTAATTACTATATACTGTTTGGCGAATATTAAGTGCGCTAAATCGCTAGGATTGTTTTACATCGAGTATTTGATCCTATCACGCCGTATATTAGCAAAGAGTGGTCAAGGTAGAGAGGTGGTAGAAATTGAGGGGGACGCAGGTCAGTTTATTTAATGGGTGTGTGGTGATTGAGCAATTCGTAAGGGAGCGATTCAGGTTTTTGTTAAGCGAGTGTATGAACAGACTGATTATTTGACAAAATATAAACTAATTAAGAAAGGTATTTCGCTTGCGAACTAAGCCAATAACTAATCGATAAGTACTTGTTTCGTATATTTAAATATGGTTTTTGTATACGTTGGTTTTTGCTTTATTGATTGCGCCTCCAATTCTATTTTTGTTTATTAATGAGTCGCAAATCAATACGACTGCTTGGCGAACGCTAAATCAATTTTTTACTGTTTTAATAACAATAACATGAAAATCCTCAACTACATCGCTGGCGAGTGGGTTGATTGCGCCGATGCAATCGAAGTACATAATCCGGTTACCGGTCAGCAGATCGCTACCGTAGCTTCGGCGACTGAACTTGAGGTTAATCTTGCTCTCGAGAGTGCTCAGGCCGCTACTCTAACCTACGGGGAATTCTCGATCAACAAACGTAAGGAACTCATTGATCGGCTTATCTCGTTACTCAAAAAGAATGAATCGGAGATTGTATCACTTTTAATCAAAGAGACCGGTAAGACTGTCGAGATAGCCAGTTACGATTTTAACATGTTAATCGATTGTCTTGGTTATTATATTGAAGAAGTAAAGCGCCATTACGGTGAGACCATTCCAGACTATGACGGAGGGCACCTGAATTTCCTTTCTTACCAATCGGTCGGAGTCGTTGGGGCTATCTTAACTTGGAACTTTCCTCTACTTAATCTAGGATACAAACTTGCTCCTGCCCTTGCTAGTGGATGCCCATCGGTCATGAGTATCAGTGCTCGTACGCCAATGGCATCAATGCGTGTTGCTGAATTGATTCAAGAAGTAGGCTTTCCAAAAGGGACTGTTAATTTTGTAAGCGGTAGAGGGCGAACAATCATCCCAGCCTTAGCAAAGAATCAAATTCCGCGCTTGTTGACTATGATTGGTTCGACACTAGCGGGAAAAAAGCTTATTGAACATTCATCTACTAGCGTAAAAAGATTTTCTCTAGAATTGGGCGGGGATGCACCCGTTTTAGTCTTCGACGATGCGGAGCTTGATACTGCTGTCGCTGATATTGTCGGTCTAAAACTGGCGAACGCGGGGCAAATTTGTGTAGCACCAAACCGTGTTTTCGTGCATGCATCGATATACGAATCCTTTCTTGAAAAAGCAAAAGTCCTGATGGAAAGCTACCGTTACCTCGGCGAGACCGGTGAAGGACCTGAACTCAGTCCAGTTTGTACCGAGTCGAGCATCGAAAAAATGGTGAATTTTTGCAGACCTGATAGCCACGGTGGAACGGTTGTGACGGGAGGTAAGCGCGCCGATCGCGCCGGCTACTTCCTTGAACCGACCCTTATCAAGGATGTCGACCGTAATTCAAAACTGACTTGTGAGGAAATCTTCGGGCCAATTTTGCCCGTTATGCCTTTTAGTGACGAGGAGGATATCTTCGCGATTGCCAATGATACTGCTTACGGATTGTCAGCCTACGTTTACACTCAGAATTTGAATCGTGCCCTAGAGGCTGAAAAACGCCTACTTTTTGGTAATATACTGATCAACGAAGCTCACTATTCGGTACAGTTGCCGCATGGAGGACTAAAGCAAAGCGGAAGCGGAAAAGATGTTAGCCGAATAGCGCTAGATGATTATTACGACATCAAACGTATTTCTATTAAGCGCTAAGTTATGAAAATATCGAATATAGAATGCTTTCCTTTACGTGCGAATTTAGACAGTGCGATTGGGTTCTCGCAGTGGTACTACCATGCGAAAAACAATTTACTCGTAAAGGTCACGTGTGAAGATGGAACTGTAGGTTGGGGTGAATGTTATGGTCCGAGCTTGGCGATTGCTTCAGCTATAGAGCATCACTTTAAACCGAAACTTCTTGGATGTAACCCTCTGCAAAATGAAAGAACGTGGAATCTTATGTGGCGCGCCTATCATGATTTTAACCGTGGCGGAATTTTTATGGCTGCGATCTCTGGTCTCGATATCGCTTTTTGGGATATTAAAGGTAAAGCCTTACAGGCTCCTGTTAGAACCTTACTCGGTGGTTCCGATGATCCTATAGAATGCTACGCGACTGGTATGTACTTCCGTGAAGATAAAGCCGAAGAAGAAATGCTAGAGGAATTACTGGTAGAGGCTGCGGGCTATATCGAAGAAGGGTATGATTTCCTGAAGGTAAAAATTGGTAAAAACGTCGATTTTGATCGTGAGCTAGTAAGTGAATTTCGCGAGCGTTTTCCGGATGTGAAGATCGCAGCTGATTCGAATCATGCCTATAATTTTAAAGAAGCCCTCGATATGGCTCAATTATTGGAGTCACTCGATTATAGCTGGTTTGAAGAACCACTTGCACCCGATAACATTGGGGATATGGCACGCCTACGCGAGTCCACTACCATCGCGATTGCTGCTGGGGAATGTGAGCAGACTCGCTTTGGATTTGAACGCCTCGCACGCGCCGGTAGTCTTGATATCTACCAGCCAGATATTGCTTACTGCGGGGGGCTTACTGAGTTTCAGAAAATAGCAGCCGTTGCCTCCGCCGCTCATGTGGACGTAGTTCCTCATTGCTGGGGCTTAAAATTAAATCAAGCAGCCGCAGCCTCTGCTATTAGTATGCTGCCTGAAAACCCAGGAAGATTCGAGCGCCGCACAGTGTATTTGGAAATGGACCGAACCGAGCACTTGGTAAGAGACTCGATCTTTTCGCAAGCGCACAAGGTGGAGGGCGGAAAATTGTATTTTAATGATTTACCAGGATTAGGTGTGGAGCTAGATGAAGCAGCCATTACTTCCTTCTTGGTCGATACAGACGCCGTAAATAAAGACTCTCACGCAAAGTAGAAGAATGAAGTCACTTTTTACAGCTGAAATTCGTAATAAACTTTCTGCTTCGCGCGCCGTAGCAACGGTTACTATCGAAAATGTGGAAGACGCAAAGCCGCTTTCAGAAGCCCTATTAGAAGGAGGTATTCGGTCGATTGAAATTACTTTACGCACTCCTGCTGCTATCAATTCTATGGAGCTTGTAGCGCAGAGCTTCCCTGAAATGTTAGTTATGGCTGGAACGGTGATCTCAGCCAAACAAGTGAAGCAAGTGAAAGATGCAGGTGCATTATGTGCGGTCGCTCCTGGTATGAATCGAAAAGTGATTGAAGCGGCGCTTGAAAATGGACTACCATTTGCACCTGGAATTGCGACACCAAGTGAAATCGAGAGTGCGCTTGAATACGACTGTGACATCTTGAAATTCTTCCCTGCTGAAACTTCTGGAGGCTTATCATTTCTTAAGAATATGCAGACTCCATATTCCCATCTCGGCTTGCAGTTTATTCCATTGGGAGGATTAAACGTTAGCAATGCCAGTGAGTATTTAAAAGAATCCTACATCCTAGCAGTTGGTGGTTCTTGGATAGCAACAGCAGAGGCTATTCGAGCGGGTGACTGGAATGGTATCAAACAACGTGCGGCAACTGCTGCTGCGCTCTAAATAAGAAAGGTTTAATATGAAAAAAGTTGTGACTTTCGGAGAAGTGATGGTGCGTTTGGCGCCACGCGAAAACTTACGCTTTGAACAAGTCTCCCCAGGAACGATTGACCTTACTTTTGGTGGTGCTGAAAGCAGCGTGGCTGCCTCAGTATCTATGTTGGGAGGCGAGTCGCGATTTGTGACTGCCTTGCCACGGCATGCAGTGACAGACGCTTTTCTGCGGCAGATGCGCGGATTTGAAGTAGATGTCGATCATGTGCTCCAAACTAAAGAAGGAAGGTTCGGTTTGTATTATGTAGAGACAGGTGCAAATCAGCGTCCTAGTCGGGTGATATATGACAGGCAATACAGTGCTGTTTCTCTTAGCCTAGGAGAAGCATACGATTGGGATACGATCTTTTCGGATGCACATTGGCTGCATATTTCCGGCATTACTTTGGCAATTTCAGAAACTGCTGCACAAGCAGCTTTATTAGCAGCTAAAAAGGCCCAAGCTGCCGGCGTGACAGTATCGTGCGACCTGAATTTTCGCAAAAACCTATGGCGCTGGCGTAGTGGTATAGATGCTCGTAGCCTAGCACGCGAAATTATGCCTGAATTTCTTGATTATGTGAACGTTGTGATTGGTAATGAAGAAGATGCTGCGGATGTCTTAGACATCCATGCGGGGGATACCGATGTGGCCTCCGGAAGCCTCCAGGTTCAGAGGTATCCCGAGGTAGCGCGTCAGATTGCGGGTCGATTTAATAAAGTTCACACTGTAGCGATTACTCTGCGTGAGAGTATCTCAGCTACGCACAATAATTGGGGGGCCATGCTTTACGATCTTACAAGTGATTCGGTAGTATTCGCACCGATTAAAAGCGATCGTTATCAACCCTACGAAATTCGTAATATCGTGGACCGGGTCGGTGGTGGTGATGCCTTTGCGGCTGGTTTAATCTTTGCAATGAGTAGTGGAGAGTTTCCACAAGCTCAGGAACAAGTGGATTTTGCTGTGGCTGCATCTTGCCTCGCGCACTCGGTCAAGGGGGACTTCAACTACAACTCACGAGCTGAGGTGGAAACTCTCATGCGTGGCAATACTTCCGGGCGTGTACAGCGCTAAAAATTTCTCATTATCTTTCAAAATGCCTGCTTATTTGCGTCTCTACTTTATCTTTTACTTAGCATCCGCTCCGATTTATGCGGCGACTTTTTTTATCGATGCACATAAGGGAAATGATAACGCAAGCGGCACATCCGAAGAAAGTGCATGGCAAAGTTTGGCTAGGGTTCAAGAAATTCGACTTCAAGCAGGAGACCAGGTTCTTCTAAAGTCAGGTCAGATTTTCTTTGGGCAGTTTTATACCGATCAATCGGGCAAGCCAGGAGAGCCAATTATTCTTTCAGCATATGGCATTGGACCAAAGCCGGTCATCGCTTCAGAAGGAAAATTTCGGGCTGCTGTACACTTAGATAACGCGCAGTATTGGATAGTCCAGGGCGTTGAAATTACTAATAAGGGTGCCGAGCCTAAAGCAAAACGTTGTGGCCTTTTGATTTCTGCAAATAAGGGAGGTGTCTTGCGTGATATTATCGTGCGTGGTAATACGGTACGCGATATCAATGGCGTCTTTTCGAAGGATGCTGGTGGTGGTACTGGTATTCGCTGGGAAGTGAGTAACCAGAATAAACCGACTAGATTGGACGGGCTCTTAATTGAGAATAATCACCTTATTCGTTGTGATCGTGATGGTATAAAGGGTTGGATGCAGCCTTGGAGCGATCTCTCGAATTTGAGTACTAACACTGTTATAAGGGGAAATCTACTGGAGGATATTGGGGGTGACGGAATTGTCATTATTGGCACGGAAGGTACACTTGTTGAATACAATAGGCTTTATGGCTTGCGTGAGCGAATACTTGGTATCAATGAGGAAAAAGAGGTCTCTTTGAATGCCGGTCCAAGCATCGGGATATGGCCCTGGAGTAGTAAGAATACGCACATACGTTTTAACGAAGTTTGGGGTTATGAGGGGACCTTCGATGGTCAAGGTCTAGATTCTGATTGGAACTGCGAGGGAACTTTATTCGAGTACAACTTAAGCGCGGATAATAAGGGAGGATTCTTTTTGATATGTACTTGGTCAAAATTGGAAGAAAGCGGAGAGTCGATTGGAAACGTCGACACGCTTATCAGGCATAATATTAGCCTAAATGATCATGTTCGCGGCTTTGTTCTAAATGGACCTGTCCGCAATCTGACTATTGATGGGAATATTATCTTCAATACTATAGAAGATAAGTTCCAAGTTGTCATCGATACTCCGTGGGAGAATGGGCATTTCTCGGATTCGGTTTCATTTACTAATAACCTAGTTTACACCCGAGGATCGGCATTAATCTCTCAGGGCGTTTGGCATCCCAGTGGATTAGGCCTGTGGAAGCCGAGTCAGGCAATCAACCGAGAAACGATTTATCTCAGTGGGAACTCCTACACGAATGTAGAAGGCTTTGGAGGGACTCGGCACGAAGAACCTGGCATTAAAAAGCTCACACCCATCGAAACGTTAGGCTCCCTGATTAAATCTTTTGATCAAAATCAAGCAGCGAAAAAAGGCTTTGGTAAGATGCTTGAGTTTTTGAAGGGTTCGAGAAATTGGGCACAGATCAAGGCTACGCTTTAGCGTGCTAGTTAAAGCAATTTATTTAAGTTATGGATTACTCTAAGAAGCCATTTTCAAAACAATCTGGCCAATCGCACTTTTTTTATGGTGCGGATTATAATCCAGACCAATGGCAAAATTCGCCTGATATCCTTGAACGTGATATCGAGTTGATGAAAGAGGCTGGCGTGACGTCTGCATCTGTAGGAATTTTCAGCTGGACTTCACTGGAACCAGAAGAGGGTGTGTATGAGTTCGAGTGGCTGGACTGTGTAATGGATCGCTTTGCGCAAGAAGGGATGTTCGTATTTCTCGCGACTCCCAGTGGAAGTAAGCCAATGTGGATGTCGGAAAAATATCCTGAGATACGCCGGGTCGGTAGAGATGGAGTCCGTGAGCGTTCTGGTTGGAGGCATAACCATTGCCTGAGTTCACCTATATATCGCGAAAAAATTGCCGCAATAAATACACAGATTGCCGGGCGATATAAAGAGCATCCTGCACTAAAGCTATGGCATATAGGTAACGAATACAGTGGAGATTGTCACTGTGCTAACTGCCGCGTTGCTTTTCAAAATTGGTTAAAAAATCGTTACCTATCACTAGATGCTCTTAATCAAGCATGGTGGGCGGGATTCTGGAATCATACGTTCACAAAATGGAGTGAGATTCCGACTCACGATCCAAGTATAGATGGCCTAGAGCTAGATTGGCTCCGATTTACCAATGACCAGCATGTTTCCTTCATGCTCAATGAGATGCGACCTCTGCGTGAATTGACACCAAACGTGCCGTGTACAACTAATTTCATGGGAACTAATGAAAGCACGAACTACTGGCAATGGGCGGAGCATTTAGATGTGATATCTAACGATCTTTATCCTTTGCCTGATGATCGAGACGATACATGGCGCCATGCGATCCGATCAGATTTTATTCACAGCATGATGCGAGGCATGAGTGGAGGAAAACCATGGATGCTTCTTGAGTGCTCGCCGAGTTCTGTAAACTGGGGAAAAGTAAATAAATTAAAGCGCCCAGGTGCACACCGCCAGGAAGTTTTGCAAGCAGTAGCCAACGGTGCTAGTACAATCCACTATTTTCAGTGGCGTAAGAGTAGGGGTGGATTTGAAAAATACCATGGTGCTGTCATAGACCATGAATCTAGTAACCGATCTCGTGTATTTAAAGAGTGTGCCGCCATTGGAGCAGAGCTCAAGGAACTATCGAACCTTGTAAATTTTGATTGTCCCAAAGCAGAGGTGGCCATGATCTATGACTGGGAAAGTCGCTGGGCACTCAACACATCGCGTGGTCCTAAGATTATCGAGACAGCAGGTCCCTTTCCAAGTGATTTATACACCGAAACGTGTTTCGACCATTATGAAGCACTCACTCGCCTTGGTATTTCTGTTGATTTCCTCTCAACTAAGTCAGACTTCAGTGATTATAAAGTCCTCATTTTACCCGCGCTATATCTTGTTACTGATGAGCTTTCAGCGAAAATCCGTGAATTTGTACATGCGGGTGGTCGCGTTATTGCGACATATTTGACAGCCTACGTTGGGAAAACTAATTTATGCCATCTTGGTGGATTCCCCGGCTCGGGATTACGTGAAGTGTTTGGAATTTGGAATGAGGAAATTGATAATTTACATGATACTACTCGAGTTTCAGTTAGCGGTAGTATTTCTGGGAAAGCTCGTGATATCGTCGAAAGAATCCATCTGGAAGGAGCGAAATGTTTAGCGCAGGCAGAGTCAGAGTTCTATGCAGGTCATGCCTTGATTACTAAGAACTCATTTGGTGATGGCGCAGCATCCTACTTAGCTGCTCGTTTTGAGTTACCCGCTTTATTGTTATTTTATAAGGAAATAAAAAAAGAGCTTAAGCTATTTTCTGGCTTACTGACTGAAACTCCCGAAGGCGTGGTCTTTCGTAGGCGGGAATCCTCTGATGGAGTGGTTGGATTCTTATTCAATTATAGTCGCGAAAATAGAGTCGTCGATTTGAGTGTACCCATTAATTTAGACAAAAATTATAGCGGGCCATATAATATGAAGCCGTACGAAAGTCTGGTGATTCGAAATCTATTAGAGGGGGCCGATATACCCAAAGTATAAATTTTATTTTAAATAATCGTCCGCTAATTAATGTATATTTAATTTTTATCCGGTGGTGTGAGTAACACACGTGTCTTCAAGCCGTGCAGATATTCGGAAAACTCATCGTTTTGGGAAGAATTGCGTAAGACACGTTGCACCATTCCCATTTTAGCATCTAGGTTGTCGATCATTGACACAAAGACTGCCTCGGGAGTAGCAGCCATAGCTGCGGCGCCCCATTCTTTCTCACCTTGATGACTTAAAATTATGTGTTCTAGTCGCTCGGTAAGATCTGCGTTAAGCTTACATTGAATTGCTGCTTTACGGGCAGTTCTAAATCCGATCACGACGTGGCCTTGGAGGGTCCCGACCCGGCTAACTTTCGCAGCAAAGTCACCTTGATACTCTTCAAGTTTTCCAATGTCGTGCAGAAGTATGCCAGCAATTGTGAGGTCGGCATCGACTTGCGGATACAAGGGCAGCAGGGCACGAGCGGCGCGCACCATGTGTGTGGTGTGCTCTAGTAATCCATGGCGGTAGGCATGATGCATGCTTATGGCGGCGGTACTAGTGCGAAACTGTGTACCCATTTCATCCATCACGCGTTGTACAGTATCTTTTAATTGTGGGTGTTCAATCACCGCAATGGCTTCTTCGATATGCGTCCACAGCTCTTCTTCAGATTCTGGAGGCGTCTCTACTAGTTGCTCGAGTACCCCCGAGGCCTCAGCCTCGGCAGCATCGACTTCTTCGGCAGCTTGTAGGCGAGGAGAAAAGCGCTCTTGGTAATACTCTGTCTTTCCAGCGATACGTACGATGGCTCCTTCCTCCACGTTTTCGAGCGCAGAGTAGATTGCTGAGTCACCGAAGGCGTTAGCAGTAAAGCTGCCTCCCGCATCACCCATTTCCATGCTAAGAAAAGGACTCCCATTTTTTGCTGTTTTGACTGCTTTTCGGCGCAGGACTAGGATGCTGCGAAAGGGTTCTGCCTTGAGAGGGTCGAGCTGTTTGAGCTCTTGAACTGTTTTAAATTCACTCATATTAATTTGGGGTTACTGCCCTATTTTTGCTGATCGTTAGTAGCTTGCAAACCAGAAACGAAGTCTAAGCTCTATTATAGCTTTGTATTTATTTTAGGTGAAATTCTACGGCTTTCCTTGCGGTTCTATTAATTAGTAGAGAAGGTATTAGTTTTTTAGATTTAATGACCGCTTCAGAACTCGAACAAACCGCATGGCACAACGTGCGCAGCTTTACGCTATTTCGAGTATTTTTTACGGCTCGTTTTTATTATCCAGTATATGCGCTACTCTTTTTAGATTATGGGTTAACACTCGGTCAGTTTGCTATTTTAAACGGCCTATGGGCAGTGACCATAGTTTTTTTTGAGGTACCTTCGGGTGCATTAGCCGACACATTAGGTCGGCGCAAGCTTTTGATTATTGCAGGCTCATGTATGCTAATGGAAATGGCGGTGCTTTTACTGGCCCCAATTGGTGGAGGGACCTGGCTTTTTACATGCTTTGCCCTCAATAGGCTCTTGAGTGGAATAGCCGAAGCCGCGGCCAGTGGTGCAGATGAAGCATTAACCTACGATTCGCTTAAGGCCGCGGGTTTAGAAGGGCGGTGGGGAAAAGTCTTAGAGCGAGTCCAGCGCGATACTTCATTAGGCTTCTTTTTTGCTATGATGATTGGAGCGGCGGTCTACGACCCTCAGATGATTAATGCGATATTAGTATTTTTTGGGCAGTCGGTCTCGGTTGATCAGTCAGATTTGATTAAATTACCCATATTCCTCACTTTACTCTCTGCTGTTGTCGTCTTTTGGATGGCGCTGCGTATGCAGGAAGCGCCAAGAGAAGAAGAATTGGGCATTCGCGAGACTCTAGCGCGGTGCTGGCGGGAAACTGGTGTGACTGCACGCTGGATTTGGACTACCTACTTGCCTTTTTGTATTATCCTCGCGGCTATGGTACTAGACAGTGTAATTCGGCAATTTTTAACATTAGCTAGCGAGTATTGGAATGTAATAAATTTACCTATAGCTAGTTATGGTCTTATAGGTTCGGGAATGGCCTTAATGGGGCTCTTTGTGCCCCGTGTGGCACGGATTCTAGCCGAGAAGAGAACGCCTCTGCAAAATTTTATAACGACTGCGGCAGCCGTTTTTATTGGATTAGTAGGTTTAGGATTCGCTATACCTTACTGGGGGATTATCCCAGCAATTTTTCTCTACGCCTCAATTCAGCTAACAGGTTTTTTTGTTAGTCGTTACTTGAACGAGGCTGCACCTTCAAAGCAGAGAGCCACAGTATTGAGTTTCCGCGGTCTGAGCACAAACTTTAGCTACGGTATACTCTCATTGATGTATTCAGGTCTGATTGTTTGGATCAAAACCCAGGAAAGAGGCGCTATTGTTGGTAATGCATCACAACAATCAATTTTTGTAGAGTCGCTGCAGTGGTTACCTTGGTATTTCCTTGTCTGCCTCGGGCTGGTCTTTGTGTCGCAACATTTGCGTTTTGGTAACAAGCACAGTGACTAGAGGAAACTTTAGCTATACCTTTTAAATAAATGGCACGTGATCAAACTTCTCTCCTAGGATCTGACTAGAGTCCGCCTCTAGCCACTTGTCTATAACGCTACTGTATATGCCACGAAAGTCTGTGGCATATTCTAGATCTTCTTTTTCGCTAATACCGAGGTCTGGGGCGCTACCGAGCAGTCCACCTTTTACTTTCGAACCCATGACAAAGAGAGGAGCGGCGGTGCCATGATCAGTGCCACCGCTACCGTTTTCGGCTGGCCGACGACCGAACTCGGAGAAAGTCATAGTTATAACTTGGTCGTCCTTTCTATGGGCATTAAGGTCATTTTGAAATGCGCCCATCGCGGCAGAGAGTTCACTTAGAAGGCGTTGATGGTTATTAAGTTGATTCGCATGGGTATCATAGCCACTTTGAGAAACGTAGTAGACGCGTGTCTCCATATTAGCATGGACAAGAGCAGCGACTCGTTTGAGTGATTGGGCTAGTTTAGTGTTAGGGTAATTAGCTTGTGCTTTGTATTTGGCAATAATCCGCTCTACACGACGTTCGGTGACGAGAGTATTCATCATCGTCTGCTGCAGATAAGTTGCATTACCTTCAATGTGATCGGCTTGGAGAAGTTTTTCGTATGCGAGATCAGCAGGGTCATCAGATCGGTCGAATTTGCCATATGCATTCATGCCGAAGAGCGAGTGCGACTGATCGGAAAGGTAGCTCTGGGGAATCATATCACTTACATGGACTGCTGCCGGGTCTGAGTCTGCTGTCGGACTGCCCGAACAGGCATTATCGAGGAAACGGCCTAGCCAACCCTCGCGTTGAAAGGTATCACTATCGCTTCCCGTCTCCCATATCTCAGTTGAGCGAAAGTGGCTTCGGTTTGGATTTGGATATCCTACATTTTGTATAATCGAAAGATTGCCTTCGTTATAGAGATGGTGAAGCTCCTGACAAGCTGGGTGTAGGGCTAAATCGTCATTTATATTAAGAAGATTTTTCTGAAGCCCGATTCCAGGTCGGAGGTTGTAATAACGGTCGTCGGTATGAGGAACTACGGTATTAAGACCGTCGTTTCCACCTGCTAATTGTATTATAACTAAAATACTACGATCTCGTTCGGGGGCGGGTGTTTGAGCCAGAGCGCTTTGCGCTAAGAAAGATGGAGCGAAACCGCTAAAAGCCAAGAATCCGAGACCGCCTGTTCCTCGGATAAATTCGCGTCGAGTCAGGGGTAAGTCTTTCATGATAAATTATATGCAGGAGATTGGAGAAGTGCGATTATAGCGTTTCTTATGCGGCGTGTTGCGCCTTCTGACTTACTGTCATTCATGATGGACTGAAGGGGTTCAAGGTAGTTTGCGCGAGAGTGTTCGGTAATGAAATAAGAGGTAAAGTGTTCGGCTAGATCATCTATAGCGGTACCCAGAACTTGATTTAGGCGCTCATCAGTAACTAGAAAGTCTCCCCGTTTCTCTTCACGCGCTCTCTTCAGGTCACGCTTTTCATTCCCGTTTAGATTTTTCTCGTTAATTTTACTGAAGAGATAATCAACAACTTGTCTACGACCGCTTATAGTCGTAGAATTAATCCAATATTCACCGTAAAGCCAGCCTCTCACATTGGGTGGATTATAAAAGTCCTGACCCATAATTCTCATGCTTCGTAATAATCTGCTATCGAATGGCACTACGTCTAGGTTGAGATCATGGCATAGGCCGAGGTAAAAGTGTATTGGGCTTTTTACCAAATTTCCTCGATAAGTCGGGTGGAAGAAGAGACGACTTTGAAAAAAAGTTTTTAACAAATAACCTAGGTTAAAATTATTATTCGCCCAAAGCTCACCAAGAGCTTCAATGTAGGTTTCTGGCACAGTATCTTCGGTCAGATAGAATTTGATTAATTCGCGAATGAGGAATGTCTTTGCCGCTGGTTGACGAAAAGTAATATCGATTACTTCATCTCCATTCCAATTTCCTTGCTCGTTAAACACAGTCTTAACACCTTTATCATGCAGGTTTCTTTGGAAAAAGAAATCGGTGCGGTCTTTAATACGGTAGCCAGTGAAAGCACGAGAAGCCTCCTTAATGTCTGCTTCGGTATAATTACCTTCGCCTAAAATAAAGAGCTCAAATAATTCACGAGCGAAATTTTCATTTGGCTTACGCGTCGTATTTTTGTTAAGATCAAGGTATCTAACCATTGCTGGGTCCCTGCTTACTCGCTTACAGAGTTCAGGATAGTCGATCGTGGTACCTTCGCGGAGAGTTTGTTGTAAATTATATAACGCGTAGCATTCTTTGACCGTTGGTCGTTCGACTACAAAAATATCTTGCAAAAAAAGTACGAATTTTTCCTGTGCGCTATGTTTTGGGTCACGAGCATAAACAAACCAATCCATAGCATATTCACGGAATAGTTCTTCGTCTTCCCTTCGTAACTTATTGGACATTATGCGCTTTTGGTCGGAATCATAGTCCCCACCGTAAATTTCCCGATATCGCGTGTGGATAGTCGACTCGAATTCAGCTAATGCCTCGGACTTCGGCATTAAAGCATTAGGTTGAAATGCCTGTTCTATCGAGTGTTTAGGCGATTTTTTCAGCGCAGATTTTACTGCCTTGGGCGTTGCAGAAAAGCCCATACGCCGCAGTAGATGCTGCGCCGTATCTACACGCCAGTAGCCCGTGGGTAGCGGTTTCCAAGCGTCTTCGACCGAAAAGGTCTGTGGGGTAGGTTTAGAGTATGACATATCTAATGATAACTTCATTTTTAATCGCCATCTTTAGAGGAAAAGTTTCATTATTAAAAAATAACTATGATATAAAGCACAGCTTTTCACAAGAGGTAAATAGAGATCTCTGCTGTGATATAGCATTGAATAAAGTACTTACACTATTTCTATTAGGTACATGTTTCAGCGCATGTTCAGACAAGCTCTTCTATTAGGGCTCTTGATCTTTCTGCTTACCCTAATTTCGGGTTGCGATAGAGAGCGTGCTGAAGAGCGACCTAAGCTTCCAGTACTACCCCTTCCTTTAGATAAGTTGCAGGTGAACTTCCCAACAGGGGTATTTGGAGCAAATTTATCTGAGACTGTTCCTGGTGACATCGCTACAGTGAACCCCTTGGTAAACGAGTCTCTAGCAGGTTCTCTTGTTATTGGCCGTATCCTAGACAGTCTAGTCACTTTAGACCCAGTTGACGGTGCAGTTATTCCTAATCTCGCCAAATCATGGGAGATATCTGAGGATAGCCTCCAATACACTTTCCATCTACGCGAAGGAATTCACTGGAGTGATGGACATTCATTTACAGCAGAAGATGTAGTTTTTACTTGGCAAACATTTTTTGCCAAGAAGCAAGACGAGCTTACTGGTGAAAATATGATGGATTCGCAAGGCCGGCCTGTCTACCGATACAATTCGCGTTCGACCTTTGGTCAGCTAATAAATGGGCAGGAGCCAAAGGTTGAAATGATAGATCTTCATACCGTTCGTTTTACTACGCCTGAGGTCTACGCACCTTTTCTGCTTTTTGGGGGCGGAGAAGAAATCTTACCTAAACATATCCTTCAGGATGCTTTCAAGAATGGAACTTTGATGGATCAGTGGAGTGTACAGACAGCGATTAATGAGCCATGGAAGATCGTTGGTTTGAATATGTTCGTTCTAGAATCCTACCGGCCGGGCGAACGTATTGTCTTCGCCCGCAATCCTAATTATTGGAAGGTAAATGAAATGGGGGAACGTCTTCCTTACGTCGAGCGAGTCATTAGTAAGATCGTTCAAGACGTCAATAGTAGTAATGTGGCTTTTGCGCAAGGACTGACCGACTTCGAGTCAATCGCTCCAGATAATGTAGCTTGGGTGCGTCGCGGGCAGAAAAAATTTGACTACACGTTACTGGATATGGGGCCATCTAATTCGACGAATTTCCTATGGTTTAATCTTAATCCAGGTACGAATTCCGAGGGCAAACCGCTTGTCATGCCGCACAAATCTAAGTGGTTTTCTGATAAGCGCTTCCGGCAGGCTATTTCTCATGGAATCAATCGAAAGGGGATTATTCGAGGCGTCTATTTTGACCGGGCGGATATTTTGCACGGATATGTATCTCCTAAGCGTAAATTTTGGTATAATGAAGCTATTCGTAAATACGAATATTCTACAGAAAAATCTAAGAAGCTCTTTGCTGAAATGGGTTTCCAATATAGAGATAACAAACTTTACGACTTCGAAAATCGGCAAGTCGAATTCTCATTAATGACTAATTCAAATAACGGCCTTCGCGTTGAAATGGCGACTGTTTTTAAAGAGAATATGGCTGATCTAGGAATTGATGTAGAGCTGCAATTTCTCGACTTCAACACGATCGTAACCAAGACATCAGATTCCTTTGAATACGAAGCCTGCATGCTCGGTCTTGGTGGAGGCGCTCCAGATCCTTACGCCGGAAAGGATATACTAATGAGTGGCGGACGGATGCACTTCTGGAACCCCCAGCAGGCAGAAGCAGCTACGCCCTGGGAAGCGCGCATTGATGAATTGATGCGCCAAGTAGGGCGTCATACGGATGTGAATATCCGCAAAAAGTTTTTCAACGAGGTCCAGGCTATTCTAGCTGAAGAGCAGCCACTTATTTTCTTAGTCAGCCCGAAGGATTTCATAGGATATTCCAACAGGTGGCGTAACATAGAACCCACCCCACTTGGAGGTGTCACTTGGAACCTAGAGTCACTCTGGGCAGAGCCTGAATAATGATTTCTTTTATTCTACGACGCCTAATGACTTTGATCCCACTTCTACTTGGGATTACGATGTTGGCTTTCATTTTAATGAGTTTAGCTCCAGGCGATTTCCTAACACCCGTGAAAGCCCAGCGTGATGTATCAGTTGAACTTATCCAAGCTATTGAGAGTGAGTTTGGTTTGGATCAGCCATGGTATATACAATACTATAAATGGCTTGGAAATGTATTACAGGGTAATCTCGGGCATTCATGGGCCTATAAATTACCAGTCTCTGAACTAATCGGTCAGCGCATTTGGGCTACCTTCCTTTTGTCTTTTTCTTCTTTGATTTTTTCTTGGATGATTGCGATCCCACTTGGCGTGTTAGCGGCTATTTATAAAGATTCGATCTTTGACCGCATATCCGCTGGGCTCGCATATGCAGCGCTCTCGATTCCTGAATTTTTCTTGGCATTAATTTTGGTTTTTTTTGCGGCCCAAACTGGGCTGTTTCCTCTAGGAGGTGCGACCTCAATTGACTATGAATACATGAGTTTCGGTGGGAAACTGCTCGACCGGGCACATCATTTGATTCTACCAACGCTAGCACTCGGCATCGGATCGATCGCCAGTATAATGCGTATTATGCGAGCTAATTTTATCGATACGATTCGGGGAGGATTTGTAATTACTGCTCGATCAAAAGGCGTGCGTGAATCCGTTGTGATGTTTAAGCACGTCTTGCGTAATGCAATTAATCCTTTGATTAGTGCATTCGGATTCGCTCTGTCTGGTTTACTCAGTGGAGCACTTATGGTGGAGATCGTTCTGCAGTACCCAGGATTGGGGCAACTGATGTATCAGTCTATCTTGCGTGAAGATCAGTTTGTGGTGCTAGCTTCTGTTATGCTCGGTTGTTCAATGTTAGTTTTTGGAAATTTATTAGCTGATATTTTATTAGCCTGGTCTGACCCGCGCATCCGATTGGAGAGAAAAAATTGATATGACACTCTTCTATATTTTTCGGGAAGTTTTTCGACGCCCCTTGGGCATATTCTCCGCGTGTGTGTTGGGACTTCTTTATATGACTGCGATTTTTGCAGGACTTCTTGCCCCTTATCAGACAAATGAGCAGGATTTAAATCGTACCTATCATCCACCAACTAAAGTCTTTTGGAAGGATGGAGGTCTGCACGTAGAAGCTTACAAATTAGTCGACCCATCCGAGGCACGCTACGAATTAGTAGAAGAGCTTTCTTACCCTATAGAGCTGTTTGCCCGCGGATATGAGTATCGTCTATTCGGATTAATTCCGCTAGAGCGCCATCTTTTTCAGGTTAAAGATGATATAGGTCCAATTTATCTACTCGGAAGTGACTCTACAGGAAGAGATGTCTTTTCTCGGCTTATATATGGCTCTCAAGTATCACTTTTCATCGGATTGATCGGGATTATTATTACTGCTAGCCTTGGTTTTCTAGTAGGTGGTTTAAGTGGATACTTTGGTGGAAGGACTGATTTCCTAGCAATGCGTTTAGTTGAGTTCATGATGGCAATGCCAGGCCTTTATCTACTTTTAGCCCTACGTGGAGCGCTCGCCCCTCACTTCCCCTCTGATCAGATGTTCTTTGTGATTGTAGTCATCCTCGCGCTCATCGGTTGGGCAGGAACAGCTCGAATTCTCCGAGGCATGACGCTCGCGCTACGGCAAAATCAATACGTGATGGCAGCTGAGAGTATGGGGCAGCCCCCGATCGCTATACTTCTCAAGCATATATTGCCAAATTTAGTTAGCTATTTGCTAGTTGCGGCGACACTTTCGATCCCAGGCTACGTACTAGGTGAAGCTGCATTGTCTTTCCTAGGATTAGGAATTCAAGAGCCTGCCGCGTCGTGGGGCTTAATGCTCTCGCAAGCTCAGGATGTTAAGGTTTTTTATCTTAACTTCTGGTGGTTACTCATTCCAGGATTCGCCATATTCATTACGGTAATTGCTTATAATATCTTAGGCGATGTGCTTCGTGATATCGTAGACCCTAAAATGCAGACGAGCTGATTTGTTTTGAATCATAGGTAAAAATGAGCAAATTTTAATTAAAATGTCTGATCTACTAAAAGTCTCTAATCTTCGGATCGCCTTTCACTCACGTGGTAAATCTAACGAGGTTGTACATGGTATCGATTTTTCTGTTCATGACGGTGGTCATACTGTGGCTATCCTAGGTGAGAGCGGGAGTGGAAAAAGCGTCAGTTGCTTAGCTCTGACTAAACTCCTGCCTAAGGCACCCGAGTGCACTGTAATGGGACAAGTGTTTTTTAAGGGTAAAGAAGTGCTGCAGATGAATGCTGCTTCGATTCGCTCTGTTCGAGGGCGGGGTATAGCATATATATTTCAAGAACCATCGTCCTCACTTAATCCGGTTTTTACCATAGGCTATCAAATTGCGGAAGCAGTTAAGTTACACCGACCAGATTTGAAGGAGGTCAAAAATCGTGTAGTTGAACTTCTAGAACTAGTTGGCATCCGGGACGCAGTCAGACGCTATAATGCTTACCCGCACGAAATGAGTGGCGGTATGCAGCAGCGTGTAATGATTGCAATGGCTCTGGCTTGCGAACCAGAGCTCTTGATTGCTGATGAGCCGACGACGGCACTTGATGTGACGATACAGGCGCAGATAATAGATTTACTCCGTGAACTACGCGAAAAACTTGGTATGAGTATCGTGCTAATCACGCATAATTTCGGTATTGTTAAGGGCTTCGCCGATGATGTGCTTGTAATGTACAAAGGGGATATCGTAGAGAGCGGGGCGGTAAATGACGTACTTAACGACCCTAAGCACGCCTACACAAAAGCACTTATCTCCTGCATACCTAAACTTGGCCAGAAGCAGCGCCGATTGGTGACAATAGAATCAGAGATGGCTCTATAAACTGGTTTAGCAGCAGTTCTAGGTTATCTCATTAAGTAATTTTTTGATGTCAGGAATCGGTTTTGCCCTCTGACCACTCTCTAGGCGATGTATATAAATATCGGGTTTAGTGTCGTCAGGTTTTTCTGCATCATCAAATTCGTCTTCTTCTAAAGGAATGAGCTCGTCGAAATAAAGTGATCTCCGGCGCGCTTGGGGGTCAAGCACTTCGGGGGGATTGGTGACTCTGTCTTTTTTGACCAATAAAAAACGAGCTGGGTTACAGGCTCTTTTATAAGTATCCTCAAAATCCTTTATCCATTTGTTCTCGACCCCCTCACGGCGGCTTAGCAGCACAATATCTGAAAAGTGGATACAAGCTTCAAACCAAGCAAGTGCCTTGGGCTGTTTTATCAGGAAGCTACAATGTACGACCGTAATGAGGCGTGCGACCTGACATTGGTTGTGCTCTGCCCAACTCTTGAGAGCTTCTGCGCAATCGGCAGGGTCGCTTGCATCAGGTGCTAGAAAAATTATTTTTTCAGCCGCAGCTGAAATCTTTCCGTGAGTAATTTTATTTTCTTCAAGTTTCCAGGGAAGGACTTCTACGTTCTTCAAGGTTACAATTTGTTCATCAAAAGAACAGGCAGCCGTATCCTCTGGCTGGAAGTAGAGGACCTTCTCAGCAAGGGAAATTCCACCTTCGATTAAATCGAATATGATTTTCCTACGGCCTGATTTAGGAAGCCCGTAGACGAGGTAGACCAGTGGCCGTGCTTCATCCATAATTGATGAATTAAGCAGGATTGAAATCGAAGCTTTCGCACTGAGCTTTGTGACGCATCCAGTGATCGACTAGTACGAGCGCAGCCATCGATTCCACAATTGGCACGGCACGTGGGACTACACAGGGGTCATGGCGACCACGCCCTACAAGGGTAGCTTTTTCCCCTTCTTTATCAACCGTTTCTTGATTTTGAATTATGGTAGCTGTAGGCTTAAAGGCTACTCGAAAAATGAGTTCTTCTCCGTTACTAATCCCCCCCTGGACTCCACCTGAGCGATTGGTAGATGTACCGATTTGCCCCTCTTTATTGACGAAGGTATCATTGTGTTCTGATCCCGACTTTAAGGAACCGTTGAAGCCACTACCGATCTCGAATCCTTTAGTAGCAGGTAAAGAGAGCATCGCTTTTGACAACTCTGCCTCAAGACGATCGAAGACTGGCATACCAAGACCGATTGGTAGCTTGCGTATGCGGCACTCGATAAGTCCACCGACAGAGTTTCCCTCATTGCGCATGGCCTTTATACGCTGAATCATTTTTTTCGCAGTCGCAGGGTGGGGGCAACGTACTGGACTGGCTTCGACTTCCTCGAGCGTAGGGAAATGTTGTAAGGTCGGCATTTCAATGTCGTGTACTCGGGTAATGTAGGCAGATATATCGATATCACCCGCGAGTTTTAAAATCTTTCTAGCAATAGCACCAGCTGCTACACGACCGATAGTCTCACGGGCGGAAGAGCGTCCACCACCCTCATGGTTGCGAATGCCGAATTTTGTCTGATAAGTAAAGTCAGCATGTGAGGGGCGAAAGGTATCCTTCATTTCAGAATATGCTTCAGGGCGATGATCTCCATTAGGCACATAAATTGCAATGGGCGTGCCCAGTGTTTGCCCTTCATAAACACCAGAGATAATACTGGCACTGTCGCTTTCTTTGCGCGGTGTAGTAATGTCGCTCTGCCCAGGGCGGCGACGGTCTAATTCAAATTGTATATCTTCAATACAAAGGGGTAGGCGGGGTGGACAGCCATCGATTACGACACCGATGCCACCACCGTGGCTCTCGCCCCAAGTGGAAATACGAAAGAGTGTGCCGAAAGAGTTTCCCATGCTCTATATGCAAACCCTACAGCAAATTAAGTCAATGCCAGGCGATAAAGATAAATTCTCTGGTCAGAGGCTGTACTCAGTATAATTAATACTCTAAGTACTGATTTATTACTGGATATTAATGCCGCTGCTATCTTACAATTGATAGCTAGTACATCGAAATTATAGCTGTTCGTATAAAAGGCGTACATTTTGTTGCTATCTGTGGGCTACTATCTCTTTTTACCCTCCTGCAGTAGATGATTTGATTCCTTAATCTGTTTAAGTACCAGCAAAGTATAGAATTTCTCGATTGAATTAGGGTAGGAACCCCAGTTGGCATCTGCTTATAATATTGTGGATTGCGGGTATATCTAATCGGGCTCCTATTCTTTTTTTATAAAATTAATTTGAAATTTACCAATCACACATTCTCCATATACTAATAAGATTACTAAAATATTTTATGTTATGAGATATATATTCATTCTTTCACTACTATCTACACTACTAACTGCTTGCGCTGGTGAGAGCGAAAATCCACCTCTTGAGGTAAAGACCGACGACCGCCCAATTTCCGCTGTGGTTGGCGAGCCAATTGTATCCTATGCGGATATGCTAGATAAAGCGACGCCCTCTGTCGTATCTGTTTATACATCGAGCATGGTAACGATGCGCCGCACCCAAAGGTTGCCAGATATATTTCGCCATTTTGGCATCCCCACTCAACCAGTCGAGCCTGAGACTGGCACTGATCGAAAGCGTCGAGAACAGTTAGGTGTCGGCTCGGGTGTAATTATCTCAGAGGATGGCTATATCGTGACTAATCACCATGTAGTGCAGGGCCTACGCGGACGTGAGGTAGATCAAGTAATTGTTAGGCTTAGCGACCAATCAGAATACGAAGCTTCTTTGATTGGTTCGGATCCAAAAACGGATATTGCTGTCCTCAAAATTAATCCAGAGGTACCTTTAGCTGCGTTAACATTTGCTGACAGTGATCGAATCCGCGTCGGCGATGTAGTCTTTGCTATAGGCAATCCGTTTGACGTAGGCCTGACAGCTACACATGGGATAGTATCTGCTACTAGTCGCAGCCAAGGCGGCCGTATTTTAGGTCCCGGCTCTTATGAGGATTTTATTCAGACTGACGCAGCGATCAACCGTGGTAACAGCGGAGGTGCGCTAATTGATGCTTGGGGCAGGCTCATTGGGATTAATACAGCTATTGTTTCTGGCAGTGGGGGAAGCATCGGTATCGGCTTTGCGATTCCAGTTAATATGGCGCTTAATGTAGCATCTAACCTAATCCAAAGTGGTGAGGTACCACGTGGCCTACTTGGGCTTTTTCCTTCCGATTTAACCAGTGATATGGCTGAAGCCTTTGGACTGGACAGCACAAGCGGTGCTTTAGTTAACCAAGTTCAAGAAGACTCACCAGCTTCAAGGGGTGGAATAGTTCACGGAGATATTATTATTAAAATTGGGGATACGGAAATAGGCTCAGCATCTCAATTACGCCTTGTAGTTTCCCAGATTCCACCGGGAACAGAGGTTGCGGTCACGCTTATCCGCGAGAGTAAGACTATTGTATTGCCAATTGTTTTGGGTAGTCTAAATGAAAAGACAGCATCGATTACAGGGGAATCTAGCCCTATAAAAGGAGTCTCAATACGTTTAATTGACCAAGAAGCTCGTGATGAGTACTCAATACCTGAAGATATTAGTGGAGTGCTTGTATCTGAAGTGGATGATGATTCTCCTTTTGTTGAGATATTGGAGAAGGGAATGGTGATTCTCGAAGTAAATGGTGCTTCAATTAGGAGCGTTGAACAGATAGAGTCTAACCTGTCTGAAGGGCAGAATATGCTCTACATATGGGCCAAAGGGACGAAGGGCTTCATGGTCATTAAGCAGTAATACTAATCGTATTAGATCTCACCATCCTCATAGAACTAGTCTTGTAGGGTTAGGATTATGACCTTGAGTATTATATGAGGTGATATTGATTCTCTTCATTGTATTTTTACTAAAGTAGCCGTTATCCAATTTTGATCTATAAAATCCAAAGATATGTCTAAGAAACGCACAGTACGCATCGGTTTGCTTGGCTTTGGCGTCGTAGGTCAAGGAGTTTGGAAAAATATTGAAGGGAACCGCCAATCATTGGAGTACCGCTTGGGTGCTAAACTAGAAATTAGTGAAGTTGTGGTCAAAAATCTTACGCGGCCTCGTGAGATATCTGTACCAAAAGCGTTACTTTCTGATGACCCCAGTCGAGTGGTCGATAATACTGAAATTGATATTGTCTGCGAACTCATGGGTGGTACAGACGAAGCACTAGATTTGACTAGGCGCGCTCTTGAGCAAGGGAAGATTGTAGTTACCGCTAATAAGGCTTTGATTTGTGAGTATGGCGAGGAGCTCTTTGCAATAGCACGCGAAAACGGAGGTCATTATTTCTACGAGGCCTCAGTAGCAGGCGGAATTCCTATCATCAAAACTATCCGGGAAGGACTGATAGCCAACCGTTTCAATTTGATCTTTGGGATACTCAATGGCACCTCTAATTATATCCTCACCCGGATGGAGCGCGAGGGCTTGAGCTTTGAAGCCACCTTAAGTGATGCTCGAGAGCTAGGGTATGTCGAGGCAGATGAAGCGCTCGATTTAGATGGTATCGACGCCGCTCATAAAGCAGTTATACTAGCCTTTCTTGCGCACGGTAAATGGGTAAGGCTCGATGAAATTATCTGCGAAGGTATACGTGAGGTCTCTAGGGAAGATATTGAGGTATCAGCTCAGCTAGGTTATAAGATAAAGTTACTGGCGGTCATTGCGCGCGATTTTGAGAAGGAATCGCTATCGGTTCGCCTACATCCTGCGCTGATTTCAAAAGAGGAGGTCATTGCCGGAGTCGACGAAGTGTACAATGGCGTCAGTGTGACAGGAGACGTTGTAGGCACGACTGTATTGATTGGTCGTGGAGCCGGGCAGGATGCAACGTCTAGTTCGGTTATTAGCGATATTGCAGATGCGGTCTTTTTGTTACAGGGAGCAGTTACACCTGTCGTCTCGGGAGAAGACAGAGCAATTCATAGCAAGCTATCAGACGGGTTGAAGCTTAAGGAGAAGGAAAGCTTGGAGGGTCGTTACTATCTTCGTATACATGTGAAGAATCAAGAAGGTGTTTTAGCTAAGATCTCTGATATAATGGCTAGAGAGCACATAAGTTTTGCGACAGTAAACCAAAAAGAGTTAGAAGATGGTACGGCTAATGTGATGGTTACCACGCATGAGACGAATGAAGCATCTATACTCAGTGCGAAAACTATGCTGGAAACAGAAGAGACGGTTATTGGCGAACCGTTTAGTATACGAATCTTCGATTCAGGAAATGCCTAATTAGTAGTGCTCTTAGCGCTACTCGCACTACGGATCTCGTCTAAACCTCGAACGATGCGATATTTACCCCTAAAAAATCGGACGAAATCCTTAAGTTGACCTTCCCATCCCTTACGCATCTCTTCGCCCTTTGCCATTAAAAGCACTACATTAATTGAGGGAGATTTATTACCCTTGTCAGTATAAAGACTACCCAAAACTTTTTTGAAGTAATTCTCCATTGAGCTTGGTTTTATATCATAGACCGGCCTCCAGCCTGGATGCTCGATATTCCATTCTAAGCCAAGCTCTTCTACTTGTGTTTGTATCCCGTGTTGCTTAGAGAGCACTCGAGGAGGTTGACCTCTTGCAGCTCGCTCCTTGTTTATGTAATTTAGCCTGTTAGCAATTTTACGCTCCATTTGTGGGAGTTCTAATTGGTATGCGGCTAATTGTTCTTGGTAAGATTTTTGAGCAATGGTTCGCTGCCAGTCCTTTTCCTCTAATTCGGTAAGTCGACGTCGGCCTCCTCCAAAGCCTTGGTGTTCGCTTGTGATCATAAAAATAGCATCTACCTGTTGTTCTATGGCAGCTTGAGTTATATACATTCTTTCGTTTGTTTTCCGAGTATCCCAACTGATGTCCCTGTGGATTGATTCATTACTCAAAGCGGATATACGTGCCCTCCCAGCGCTCGCTGCCCTTTCTAATCCGGGGAAATTGGCATTTTGGTTGATCGGAGTGATCCATTTTATAAGTGCTTGGTGAATGTCTTGCCCAGCAGGAATGAGTTGAGGGCGAAAGAGCTTATAATCGCGTTTGTCAAAAAGCATGACATTAAAAAGAGTACCTGCGGAGAGGTTTCCGACCATGTCTGTGATCTCGTCTTTAATTGCCTTGTAGCTATTAAGACCACCTTTGGCGTCTACAATCATTGGACGCCCTGTATCGATGACAAAAAGTATGCGCTCAGCCTTAGTTTTTAGTCCAAAAACACTGACGTCTGACATTCCTATTCCTATACTACCACTGGTTCCGCCGAGTAGGCTACCACCCCCAAAACTACCGAGGCCTGAGCTAACAGTAAAAGACTGCTCCATGCTAGGTAGGTCGACATTAACATCACTTACAGCGATGTTTCCTACCTGTTTCATACGCAAGCTTTGTGTTGCCTGAGGTGGAGGTGCTTGCGGTTTGATCTCTACTTTAACATCAGGAGGAGGCTGTTCTTCAGCAATTTCTGGAGCTTCCTCGAATTGAGCCTCATCAGGAATGATGTATTTATAGATTGTGATGCCACCTAAAATAAAAATTGCTAGGGCATGTATACCTCCGCTGATCAATAGAACATTGATTAGCATAGGGTTAATTTTTCGTTTTTTCTTAGGGGAAAGCACGTGGTGTAATTAATCGGAGTAAGAAGCAAATGAAACTTTGCTAATGTCTGCATTTGCAGCTACGTTGAGTACATCGATGGACCTTTGGTGAGGGGAGTCAGGATCTGCTTGAATTTTAACTACGGTATCAATTCCTGCGCGATCAGAAGAAAGCTTAAGTCGTGTGAGTGTCGACGTCATACGTACCATCTCTCTATCATTGACCCCATCCATAGGAGCTCCGTTTAGTAAGATGAGCCCATTTGGAAAAATCTCTACGATGTGCTCGCTGGGCAGTTCAAGGTTCTCCGCGGGTGGGGTATCACTTGGTAGTTTAATGCCGATGTCAGCTTCTTGTTGCAGGGGAAGAAACATGAAGTAAATAAGGAGCAGAAAGACGACGTCGATCATCGGAGTGATGTCGACTTTATCTTCGGATTGAAGGACTGAGTTGGTTTTCATAGGATTAGTCCTTACTTGAGGCAAATATTAGATCGAAGATACCAGCTTTCGCAGTAGCTTCCATTACCTGATTAACGTGTCTATGTGTTGTCAGCCCATCTGCCCGTAGGAATACCTTAAGCGTAGGAATATCTTCCTTCAATTGCTTTAGGCGAAGTGTCAGCACTTCTTTTGTAATGGGCATTGCACCAAAGAAAAGTTCTCCACTAGCGTTAATAGATATATATTGTCGCTCGCCTGGTTCTTCAGGAATCGTCGATTGCTCTGCCTGCGGAAGTTCTAATTCGATTAGCTCTGAACTTATGAAGCTAATCAGAGTCATGAAAAACGCGATAAGTAAAAACACGACGTCAATCATCGGAGTTAGTTCAAACTCCGGGTCTTGTTCGTCTGGGGTCCACATTGCCATAATAGAAGGGGTCAGCTCTGAGACTTTAGAATTAGGAGCGGTTTTTGACTGCTTTATTTAAGGTAAATTGGAGATCACCAACAATCCGTCCTATACGTGAGGTAATTTTACCGTAGCGGTTTTTAAAGAAGAAGAAAAAGAACATAGCAGGAATGCCTACGATCATACCGGTTGCTGTGGTAATGAGTGCTTCTGAAATGTTACCCGCGAGTGCTTGCGCGCTACCGGCACCTTCTGCTTCGATCACGTTGAAAGCCTTGACCATACCAGAGACTGTTCCTAATAACCCGACCATCGGCGAGAGAGAGCCAACAACGGAAAGGTAGTTAATTAGCACGTAAGGGCCGGATAATTCTTCGGCGGAAGCTTCCTCGATGGCTTCTTTTACTTGTTCTGGATCGTAGTTATTTACGTCTACGCGAGCCATGCCAGCTTCAATAATACTTGTGGTGGGTGATGGGCTCTCTTGGCAGATACTTTTTGCTTTTTCGATATCAAGCACCTCTAGGGCTTTGTCAATTTGAACTGTGGCTTCACTGTTCAAGATTGGCTCAGGTCGTACTGCCATAAAGTTATAGACGATTAAGCCGAAACCGCCAATGGAAAGGAGAGTGAGCGGATACATTGCCCAGCCGCCTGCTCGGAACATATCAATTATGGACTTCTCGCCACCAGTTACTTCTTCTAATGCTGCTTCTTCAGTTATATCGGCTTCTTGGGCACTTAGCGGTTGGGTGAACATCCACTGAAGGGTTACAGCGAATAAGGCTACTGCGATGAGATAGGGGAGGATGCGTAATTTTGATGTATTCATGATTATGTCTTAATAAACGTATTTGAGTGTACTACTGATCTGTAGATTGTTTAGGAATGGGAAGCTCTGCAAGCGAGCTTTCTGCCCGACCTGCCCAAGGAGACTCTGGGTAAAGGATTGCGATTTCTGTCCAAACATTTCGAGCCGCGACTGTATCGGTAGCACGTGCATAGCAATCACCTATTAGATACAGCATTTCGGGTACCCAGTCGTAAGAAGTTTGCGCGCGGACGAATCCACGAGTTAGTACGTCTAGTGCTTGGTTGTAATTCCCGTTGCTGTGCTCACGCGAGCCTTGTAGTAATTTGTATAGAGAAAATAAGCGGTCTTTAGAAGCAGGCTCTTTCAGCGAATCGATAATTGGATTCGCTTCGTCAAGGCGATCTGCGAGGACAAGGCAGTAAGCGAGCCACATACGGACATTGTCTTTCGATGCTTGCGGAACTACTTTTTCAATTTCGCGATACAGGGGAATGACGGCTTGGTATTCACCAGATGCTCGAAGCGTGTCAGCTGCCTCAACTATAGAGCTAATATTGGAAGCGTAGGTGCCCTGAACAGGTAGAGTTTTAGCCATTTTTGCGCCAGCATCAATCTTCCCTCCTAGTAAGTAGGCATTCATAAGGCGAATCGCACTCTCGCTGTACTTCAAGTCTACCTTATCGAGAGTAATACGCGATAGCACATCCTCAGCTTCCTCATATTCGCCAGCATCGATTAAGATATTGATAAGTTCTTGGATCGGCTGATGAAGCTGCCTGAAAGAATTTGGAACTTGGTGGAATTTGATCAGCGGATAAGCCTTAGGGCGGAGCAAGCTGAGTGCTCCTATGTAATTCTGGGATTCAGTCATCCGTTTGATCTCTGGCATTGCTGAATTGTCCAATCGCAGGTTCTTGGTCATTGACTCGCTCACTGGTAGCGAGACTTCTCCGACCCCACCTGCTAGTTCCGCGACTAGCATGCCGTCCTTGAATGCTACGAATTTTAGTGTTTGTGATGAGCCGTTATTGCGCTGCTGAATTAAAACCGGATTGTTGCCGTATTCGGCCCAGTAGGCATTCTTATACTGCGCAGATAACTGTGAGGTGATCGTTATGATCAACAAAATGATTTTTGTTAATGAGTACTTGTAAATTAATGCATATTTCATGGCTGCAGTTCCTTGAGTTTAGCTTTGATTTTTTGCAAGACATCTTGGGGTGCTGAATCGGAGAGTTCTTCAATAGCCTCTTTTAAAGTGTTTATGGCATCTTGACCTGCACTCAGCCCTAATAGAGCTTCGGCATCTTCTAAATAGGCAAGGGCGCTCCACTTAGCCAAGTGGGGGTATCCGAGAAACGTGCGCTCGAAAAATCCGTGTGCTTGAGCAAAAGCATTTTCAGCCATATAAGATTGGCCAGTTTGATAAAGTGCACGGGCATGCAGTACGCCCCTCCAATCTGGAACACGTAGGATATACTGGTACTTTTCCCTGGCTTCTTGACCACGATCTATTTCAGAGAGGATTTCACCTTGACGAAGGATAACAGCTGGTACCTTCGGCGAACCAGGGAAGAGTGTGGCGATTTGCTCTAGGTAGTTAAGTGCATCCTCTTTCTCCCCCTTCTCCGCGCTTACATCCGCTAGACGCATGTAGGCGACAATGGTTGCATCATCATTGGGATAGTTAATCAGTATGTTATTCCAAGCCTGAATGGCAAAATCGAGACGCTTTTCGCGTTCATAATCGGCAATGTATAAAATAGATCTAGGAGTTAGAGAGGCTACGAGGTCTGAGTCGAAACGGACAATTGGATCAAGCTCTACACCCAACCGGTAGAGTCCCATCAGCATGCGTATTTCTGAGATTTTGTTTTCCTGGGCCTGAGCTTCTTTAAGTCCAGATTTAAAAAATTCATTGGGCGATTGCTTTGGGTAATTTGCTAGCTGTTCTTGGTAAGGACTAAAAATTTTGACTAATGGGCTTAGGTCATCAATTAGCTCGGGAGTGAAGGATGGATCCCTGCGAAGTTGATTGTAGAGTTGCTGATCTATGTCTTGGTTGAGGTAAAAGTGCTCAAAAAGAAAGCCACGGTCGCTTACAAACTTTATGCGAAAATCGACATCAGTCTCTAGTAGCTCAAAAAGTGCTACTGTATTTTCCAGCATCACTAAGTTGGATTGGTATTTTTCTGCGTAACCTTCGATCAGTGTATCCGCTCCAGAATTATTGGGCTGACTCGCATATTTACCAATATTCTCTCGATAAAGAGATAGCATGTCTACTGGACGTAAGAGGTACTCGAAAGCGCGGCCAAGTTCGAATATGGCGCGGGTTAGATTACCTTTTTCGCCAAAGCGGGCAACGTAATCCTTAAAGTGTTGCTCCATTTTATCGTACTGCTCGAGGGCTTCATAGATCGTACCAATTCGGAATGCGGAAGCATTGTGTATGTCCTGCAATTGTGTAATTGCATCTGCCTGCTGTAAGTAATCGAGGGCAAGAGTAAGGTTTCCAGCTAAATTTTCTAGTTCTCCGAGGAAGAAATACGCTTGGTCGCGAGCTTGACCATTAGGATATTTAGTTACGTAGAGCTTTAGGCTATCTCGTGCGGGAGTAAAATCTTGAGCATAAAATTGTGCTGCACCTTTACGTAATAGCCCGTCTTCGGCATACACGCTGGTTGGGTACTTTTCTATGAGGCGACTGAAACTTTTTACGGCATCTTTGAATCGTCCTAGTTGAAGCTCTGCCATACCACTCCAATAGAAAATCCCATCTTCATAGATGGAATTAGGGTGTTGGTTATACCAGCTTTCTGCTTGTGATATGAGTTCCGCATATCTTTCACGCTCGATAAGAAACACCGCCCATTGAGCGAACATGCTACGTGAGACAGGGTCTACTGGGCGAGAACCTAAAAAATCGAGAACCAAGCTTAAAAAAGAGCTATCATCCTCGATTCCCAAGTAGAGGCCAGCTAGGGCTCCGCTCACGTCAGAGTAGTAGTCGCCAGAGGGAAATTTCTGACGATAGATAGTGCCGACTTCGATTGCGGTATTTTCTTTATTTAGTTGGAGCGCATTCGAAAAGCTAGCGTAATGGTAGAATTCTGCCTGTTCGTCATCAGGGTTTTCCACCATTAAATCATAGAACATCCAAAAAGCTTCGTAGCGACGCGCTGTTTTAGTGTAATTACGCGCGCGGCGAACCAGTAACTCATTACGTAATGTCGGTAGGGTGCGAAGTTGTTTTAAATTCGCTTCTAGCGTCTTTATTTCTTGGCGGAGCTTAGAGACTACTTCTCCTGATTTACCAAATGCTGTTTGCTGCTCTAGTCGTGCTTGTTTAAGAGATTTTTGCTTCTCGTGAAATTCAATCATCAAATCAGTCGTTTTGATCAAATTGAGTATCAGTGCAGCGTCGTTAATTCTTGCGAGTGCTACCAGTGCATCGCTCGCTTTTAGTAAGGCTACGTTGAATCGTGGGCGGTAGCGTACCTCGGATTCCCGGGCTAGATTGGGCAATAAGCTAATAGCTTCATCAATTCGTTTTTCCGCGAACAACGCTTCGAAGCTAGCTGCTGCTGCGAGTGCTTTATCCTGCGGATTTCGGCTTAGCT
Source organism: uncultured Opitutia bacterium (assembly GCA_913041275.1). Lineage (GTDB taxonomy): Bacteria > Verrucomicrobiota > Verrucomicrobiia > Opitutales > Coraliomargaritaceae > Thalassobacterium. Next base: position 14,982 of record CAJWHF010000001.1, on the reverse strand, counting down.
CCAATAATTGACTAAAGTAAGGGAGGCCTTCATTGAGCTTTCCGGTATTGTAGTAAATATTGACCAGATCTTTCAATAATTTAGTCTGCTCTGAATAGCTTAGGCGAAGATTGTATTTTCCAGCCAGCATATCGCGCATTAGAGTAGTAGCTGCAACGTTTTGCTCAAGAGCCCTAAGTATATCGATGCGCTTAATAAGCATATCTTTTACCTTTGGTGATCTTGGGAACTCATTTAGTAATTTATCATACCACCTGAGCGCTTCTTGAAGTTCGCTCTTTTGGCCGCTTGCCACATAGTTTTGAACGTATGCTGTGCCGATCAAAAATACGGGAAAGTCGAGTTCGATGTCAGATTCTTCGGAGGCCTCGACCCGCTTTACTAGTTCTGTAAGTAGCGGAAGAGCCTCAATGAGTTGCCCTTTTTCAACCAGATTGTTAGCCTGAGTCTGTAGGGCAGTGAAGCCTAACTGACTCGCCCCATCCTGTGCGTGAGCCAGGGGGCTGGTAAGAGCTAGAGCCAAGGAGCAAAAAAGTATTTTAATCGTATTGGGTAGATTCATCAGGTAGATGGGGTATCTATGAACTATGTATCCAAGATCTCTCTTAACCGGATCTTGTAAAGAGAAAATCCTGAGTCTTTTCAGGGTCTATCTTCTAATAAGTCACTAAGTTTCTCAGCAATCAGTTCCCATTCATAATTTTTTTCTCCAAGATATCTGGCTATATGCCCTGCTTTGATGTTTAGTTCTTTAGCTGCTGCGCCATTTCCATAAAATTCTGGATTACTTAGCTTATCAGAAACTAATTTTTGTTCTGCCTCAAGTTCTAGTATGGCAGCTTCGAGTTTGGTAGCAGAATGTTCTAATTTGCGCCGCTCAGATTGCTTGTGCTTACGATTTTCAGCAGCGATGCGGCGGCGATCTTTAGCGCTCATTGCCTTCTTATTGCCTTGGTTGGTAATTTCTTCCTTAGGACGAGCATTCTTTAGTCCGGCTATTAATCCGTGTTGCTCCGAGCTAGCGCCAGACTTTCGTAGGTAGTAATCGTAATCTCCCGCGTAGCAGATAGTCTTTCCCTCTTGAATTTGGATAGTAGTTTTCGCTAGAGAGCGAATAAAGTGCACATCGTGGCTGACAAAAAGCAGCGTTCCTTTGTAGTCTTTCAGTGCTCCTATAAGCGCATCAATACTCGTCATGTCGAGGTGAGTGGTCGGTTCGTCTAAAAGTAGTAAGTTTGGTGGTGCAAGTAGAAGCTTGACCAAGGCAAGGCGGCTTTTTTCGCCCCCACTTAAGACCTTAACCCTTTTGAAGACATCGTCGCCTCGAAAGAGAAATGCTCCAAGGATACCACGGATGGACTGCTCCGAGACTCCATGGCTACGTTCTGCGGCTTCCTCTAGAACTGTCCGTTCTAAATCAAGGATTTCTACCCGCTGTTGCGAGAAGTAACCCACGTTTACGTTATGCCCGAGTTCGCGACTGCCCGATTGAATTGGCACTAGTTCAGCTATAATTTTTAGGAGGGTCGATTTACCTGCTCCATTAGGGCCGACTAGTACAGTGCGTTGGAATTTTTCCACCTCTAGGCTCAAGTCTTCGTAAACGATATGCTCCCCATAAGCTTGTTTTACATTTTCTAATGTGGCGACGCGTTGGCCACTGCGTACGGGTTGAGGAAAGCTAAATGAAATTGTACTGTTATCACTCTCGGGTGCGCTTATCCTCTCCATTTTTTCGAGTTGTTTGAGTCGTGCTTGAGCTTGGCTTGCTTTGCTAGCTTTCGCACGGAATCGTCTCACGAAGTCTTCGATGTGGGCGATCTCTCGTTGTTGACTATTGTATGCCGCTAGGTGCTGAGCCTCTCGTTCAGCCTTTTGTACAATATAAAATTCATAATTTCCTACATAGCGGTGTAAACTGCCATGAGCGATCTCTACTATATTGTCACACGTGGCATTGAGGAACTCGCGGTCGTGTGAAATGGTGAGTATAGCACCGCTGTAGCGCTTTAATTGATCTTGAAACCAACCAAGCGTCTCCAAGTCTAAGTGATTTGTTGGTTCGTCGAGCATTAGTAAATCGGGCTCCATTACAAGTAACCGGGCTAGGTGCGCTCGCATTATCCATCCACCGCTTAGGCTTTGTGCCGGCGCATCATAATCCTCTGGTCGAAACGCAAGACCAGCAAGTATTCGTTTGGCTTTGGCTTCTAATGTATAACCATCTAGTTCTACGAAACGCTCGACTGCATGAATTCGCTCTGGGGCGTCAGGATTGGGTTCCTCGCGTAACACTTTATAGATTTCCGTAAATTCTGGGTAGATAGAAGTAGCCATTTCAGCCACGGTTTCTTCTCCCAATACTGCGGTTTCCTGCGGTAAATAACCGACTTTAATTCCGCGTGCCAATTCGATCTTACCGCTATCTGACTCAGTTTCGCCTAGTATAATTGAGAATAGAGTCGTTTTCCCAGCGCCGTTAGGTCCCACCAAGCCAAAACGCTCACCAGCTAAGACGTTTAGTGATATATTGGTGAAGAGCGTTTTTTGGCCGAAACCTTTACTAATTTGAGAGATGGTAAGCATAGTAAGATAATTTACACTGAGACTTGCTTGATTCGAAGCACCCGTATTGCTTTCATTATAGCAAATGAACGAACGATTCAACCTGTACTCTGTCCTCACGCTCTGGTACAAGCCGAGGGATACGATGCAAGAACTAATTAAAAACGATCGTGGCCACTTTATTTCCGTTTTATTAGCAGTTTCTTTTGGTATAGTACAAGCTGGTCGTTTTTATCTTGCTGATTTGGACGTAGGAAATAGATGCTTTATTTACGGGTCTTTGTTAGGATGGTCTGGCCTTTATTTTTTCGCTTGGTTACTGCGTAATTTTGGCCGTTGGTTCGGCGGTCATGCTAGCCAGAAAGAGGTACGTATCGCGCTAGGATGGGGGATTTCCCCCTGGCTACTTCTCTTTATTATTTTGGTCCTTGCGCTGGGTTTGGTAGAAGATTCGACACTTTTGGCTAATTATTTTTGGATCTTTTTCTTGGGCTTTATTTATGGATACTGTATTCTACTAAATACGCTTTCTTCGGCATTATCCATATCTACTTTAAAAACATTTCTCTGTCTTGCTGTTACTTCTATAGTGAGTATTTTTCCATTATCACTCCTCATTCAAGTGCTGGCATCGATCGCTTAGCCGATCGCAGTAAATTAATAGATGCTTCAATACATTCGCATTAAAAATCTCGCGTTGTTGGATGAGCTTACGCTCGAATTTGAATCTGGCTTTACGGCAGTTACCGGTGAAACTGGTGCTGGTAAGAGTGTGCTCCTTGGCGGACTCGGCTTGCTTTCCGGAGCGCGTACGGATAAAGGAATGATCCGTCAAGGCCATGACCAACTAGAAGTAGAGGCAGCGTTTTATTTCACCGATTCTTCTGTTGTCGACCGCATGCTTAAAAATGCAGGTCTTCCAGAGTGCGAAGAAGGTGTACTTATTCTTATGCGGACCGTACATCGTACAAAAATGCCTCGTATACAGATTAATGGATCTATGGCAACGCTTGCTCAGTTACAGGAATTTGGGGCGTCGTGGATTGATTTTCATGGTCCAGGCGAGCCGCAAAAGCTCTTCCAAGAAAAGCGCCAATTGGAAATGCTCGATTCTTATGCTGGTAATACTGAACGGCTGGAAAGATACCAGAGCACCTATACTGAGTGGGTAGGTGCTAACAGGGAGATCGAAGCATTAGAAAATAGAGAGCGGCTTAATGCTGACGAACTAGAATTTATTCGTAAGCAAATTAAAAAAATTGACGCCGCCGATATCAGTGAAAACTCGGTCGAGGAGCTGGAGCGTGACTATACTCGTATGTCAAGCGCCCAAGAATTAGTCGCTCTGTCTGCTGAGTGTGCGGACGGGCTTACTGGGGAGACAGGTATTAATAATCAACTCAGCGCCGTGCTAGCCCGACTTGAATCACTAGTGGAGCTCGACTCTGGTTCGGGTTCTTTACTGGATCGTGCTCGAAGTGTACAAATCGAATTACAAGATTTAGGAGATGAATTAGCCCGTTTGGGCACAGATTTTGATTTTGATTCTGAGGCTATCGAAGCAGTGACTGAGCGTATGAATCTCTGGCAGGAGATCCGCCGTCAATATGGTGGTAGTGTCGAAGGTGTGCTAAGTAAGAGAGAAAAACTCGGGCAGAAAGTAATCCTAGATGGTGATCTTGATGGTCTGATTAAAGAAAAAAGAAAAGCTGCTGAAGTTATGAATGTGGAGCTTAACAAACAGGCAAAAAAGCTAACTAGTGATCGACAGGAATCTGCTCACATACTCGCACAAAAAGTATCCAATCTTCTGAAAGCGCTCGGATTTAAGAAAGCACGATTAGAGATACAAATAGTCACTCAGGCCAAGCTCTCCGAGCATGGCGACAGTCACTGTATCTTTCTTTTTGCACCCAACGTTGGGCAAGAGTTATTACCCCTCAATAAAATCGCCTCTAGTGGAGAGACAGCGCGCGTTATGCTAGCACTCAAAGCGGTGCTAGCCGAGGCCGACGCCACGCCTTTACTTGTCTTTGACGAAGTCGATGCCAACGTTGGAGGAGAAGTAGGGCGCGCCGTAGGAGCTGAGCTTTCTCGGCTCGCTCAAAAGCACCAAGTCTTATGCGTAACTCACCTTCCTCAGGTTGCCTCGCTCGCACGTAATCATTTTGTGGTGACCAAGTCACAAGACGATGATTCGACGTCTGTCGAAATTGCTCAACTAGATGATAGTCGTGATGATCGGCTCGAAGAGTTGGCGCGCATGCTTGGGGATCGAAAGTCCGAATCTGCTCTAGCTCATGCAGAGGAATTACTGGGACACTCTTTTGATACAAGTGCCGACTAGACGTTTAATAAGCGTCAGCGGTACTATCATTCAGGCATCTTTGAGGAGTGGTGCTCTGTTATTAACCAGCGTAGACCATTCCAGCGATATACAAAGGTAAATCTTGCGGAAGCAGAAGTGCCACCTTCAAAGGTGAAGGTATAAAGGCCAGAATGGATAACGGTCTGATCGTATATGCGGATATTGGACTCATCGATTTTACCAACAGGGCCTTTAGCTAAGAAGTGAGTAAAGTAGTCTTCAATCTCTTCGTGATTATGCCGTACTTTATTTGATAAAGTAGGGATCAATATTCCATTTTCTTCGTAGAGTGCCGAAACTTTTTTTGGGTCTTTTGTCTGTAGTGCGTTATTCCACTGGTTAAATAAGTCTGTAATTTCACTATCATTCATATTTTTCTAATTCTTGGTGAGATTTAGGATTATTGTAAAATTGTAAATTCTTATCGGTAATCACTTACTAAAAGGGTGCAATTTTAAGAAATCCAAATTGTCCATTATCTATCGCAATAATCGCGCCTCCATCACTTGTAAGGGCAATGTCCTCTGCTGCCCAATCTCCTTCGAGGCCAAAGTCACCACTACTGTATGATGCTTCCCACTGCACATTTCCAGAGGCATCTATTTTGACAATATAAGCTTCCCACTCATCAGAGGTGACTCCATCTAAGGTGACTGAGTAACTATATTCATCACCTGTGCCCGCGGCAATGATGCAACCTCCGTCACAGGTCGCTTGAATGCCCCAAGTTTCATCGTGTATCCATCTTGGATTAAAGCCACGAGGGTTCCCGCGCTTGGTCTCCCATAGAACCGAGCCATTTTCATCAAGTTTAATGGTGTAGGTATCCCAATTCTCTGTCCCAGATAAAGTGTGCCCTGTTAAAAATACAGCTCCATCTGACCCAACATCCATACCGAAGCAGTGGTTTTGATTGCTGCCACCGTATTGATTACTCCAAATTACACTACCAGAACTGTCTATTTTTAATGCAGCATAGGTTAAGGTATCTGTTGGCGAATAAGTCGTTCCGGATATATAGTAATTGTCATCAACAGCTTTTATTCGGTAGGCGAGTGATAAGTGTTCGTTTAAGCTTTTCCCAGAAGTCCAGTTTCCCGCAGAATCATGAAAACCAAGATATCCCCTTCCTTCGGTAAAAAAAGTATTGTTGGGATCTTCGGCATTGGTGTATCCCACCACAATAAATCCATTCGGATGTAAGGCTATGTGTTCATATGCATCGGTGCCCCCATTATTTCGCGTTCGACTAAAAATTAATGTGCCATCGCTTTTGTCTAACTTTAAAATAGCGCTGTTTCTATTAAGCATACCGCAGACTAAGTAACCATCAGCCACTTCAATCGCAGAGTTGCCCATATTTCGGTTACCTGAACCAAATTCCTGTTTCCACTCAAGGTCACCCTCCGAGTTAGTCTTTACGACTAATATTTTGGCAGTTGCTCGACCAACAATACCGGTTTCGCCAATTTGCAGAAAGCCCCCATCTTCACATACTAATATAAAGTGTCCGTGCGATTCTTCTCTAGATCCGTTCTGCTCCTGGAACCATCTCGCGGTCGGAGCTGTGTTCTTCCCAGCTATCTTAAAAAAACGGGTCTGAAGATTTTCGCTAGGTCCTAAAACAATAGTCTGTTCTGTGCCGGTCGCACCTGTGACATCAAATATAGCATTAAATCCACTCAAGTCGCTGCTACCTTGCAGTTCATAGATTTTTTCTGGTTTACTTTGGAAGGTTATTTCTAGTTCAGAAGTATCGTGTAACCAGCGTAGATTACTTATATCAATGTGATTACAATCAGCAAAAAATGACTGTGGGAGCCAAAAGTATGCACAAATTACGAAAAAGATATTTAGGTTTCCTCTAGAAACAAGTAATTGAGTACTTCTATTCATAAATGGGGAATCATTCAAACTCATCTATTGGCCCCCGGGCGCCCTGGCAGGCAAAGGGTTTTCTAATGCTTCTTGGATCGCATAATAGGCTGGTTTGGCCTCTGAATTTGCGTCAAAAAGAGTGCCTTCCTTATCTCTATTTTCAATCCAAGCTAGGCCGTCTGTTATGTTCCAAACATTCCAAGTGACCTCACCATTTAGACGGTGCTCAAGTAATGCTTCTATAATTGCTCCAAAGGTTTCTGCTTGTGCATCGTAGTTCTTGTCCTCTCCTTCTACCCAAGCATTCATCTCGGTTATGTGAAAGGAAAGTTCATTGCTGTGTGCCCAATCAATTAATTCGTGTAAGCGCTGCATGTTGTAGGTATCTTTCTCAAAACCGGTATCGATATGGGCTTGCCAACCGATTCCGTCGACCCTGAGCCCTTGCTCACGTAAATAGAAAACTAGATCTTTTATCGTAAGCCACATTCTATCTTCCATACCGCCATGCTGATTGATAATCAGCTTCGTATTAGGCGCGTGCTCCGTTGCGATTTCAAAAGCCATTTTTATGTAGAGTGGTGGCATAAGTGGATGGGTTTCGTCATATCCAATTATCGTCCACGGGTTTTCCCATTGATCAGTGCCTGGCTTAGGCCCCATCCATCTACCTCTAGTAGTGACTGTCTCATTGACGACATCCATCCATTTGATGTGCTCGTAGACATCGTAGCGTTGGCACTGAGCAGTCATGTATTCTCTCAAGTTTTGCTCTAGTTCTTCTGCTGTGCGGTGATCTTCCATCGCCCATACCGAGCATTGCGGACTGATAGGGCCGTGGAGCCGAATCACTTGATTTAGTTTAGCACAATGCTCGACCCAGTTATCGCCCAGATCCCAATTCCATATACCTGGCCTAGGATGCGCTATCACTTGCTTGAAGTCATTCTCTGGCGTTACATAGCTAAACTCGCGATCGATGATGCTTCCAGTTCCTTGGTCACGTTTTTTCCATCCTGTAGTGCCACCTATGTAAACGTTCTGTCCAGGATATTTATCGGCGACAATTGCTCGTAGTCTGCGCCCCTCGGGCAAGCTTCGATTATTTTCTCCCCAAGCTTCGAAATACTGCTGATTTTCTAGGGAAAACCTAGATTTTTGCAGGGTAAATACTGTATTATCGGAGGCGCGCTTAACAGTTACACTATCACTTTGAACTTTAAGAATTTCACCATCAAATGTAGCACCTTCACTAGATGTAAATGTATAAGCATGGCCTATGCTTAAGCACAGGATAAGTAGCAAGGAAAAGACTATCAATTTCATTTCTTATTTGTGCGCACTATTGAACTCACGCAATTTTTTTAGGCTCAGGCTCCGACTAAAATTTGCGCCTCTGTCTGGGCGACTTGACCTGCTTTCATTTCAGCGATCATTTTGCGACGGCGTGCACGAACGTCATATTTAGCGGACTGCTCTTCTGCATGGTAAGAGGAGCGTATCATGGGTCCAGATTCACAAACACCAAACCCGATTCCGAGAGCATATTTTTTCCAGCGTTGAAATTCTTCTGGGGTGACCCATCGGTCGATATCGGAGTGTTCTTTTGAGGGCTGTAAGTACTGTCCAATAGTAAGCACATCAACACCAACTTTAGCCATGTCTTGAAGTACTTCCTTGATCTCGTCTTCCTTCTCGCCGATGCCGAGCATTATGCCAGACTTGGTAATGAATCCGCGCGACTTAGCGTGCTCCAGAACCCAGAGTGAGCGATCATAACGGGCAGTCTTGCGCACTGGGCGTTGGAGGCGCTTGACCGTTTCTAAGTTATGATTAAAAATGTCAGGACAAGCATCGAGAACGACATCAAGGTATTCTTGCTGACCCCTAAAGTCGGCTGTGAGGACCTCGACTGCACACTCGGGCATGCGGTAGTGGACGGCACGAATAGTGGCTGCCCAAGCAGCAGCGCCGCCATCCTTGAGATCGTCACGTGCCACGGATGTGATCACGGCGTGCTGGAGATTCATGCGGGCGATTGACTCCGCAACTCGAGCTGGTTCGCCTAGGTCGAGCTCGGTGGGGCGCCCAGTTTGGATGGCGCAGAATCGGCAGGAGCGGGTACAGATATTACCTAAAATCATAACCGTGGCCGTACCACGGCTCCAGCATTCGCCCATATTGGGGCACTGGGCACTTTTGCAGACTGTGTGCAAGCCGTTTGTATCGACGATCTCACGCACTTTCTTATATTCCTGGCTAGTTGGGAGCTTCGCTCTCAGCCAATCTGGCTTTCGATTATTCATCTTCTAACTATTGTTCTCGAAAACTTGCTTAAATTCAACCGCTAAACGCGTTTTAACCTCTGTAATGTCAATACTCTGGTTTAGCTCAATCTCCATTGAGGTGACTGTTCCGTCGGTGATGCCACACGGCACAATACCATCATAATGGGTCATATTTGGACTTACATTCAGTGCGAATCCATGGTAGCAAATCCATGAACGGACGGCAACTCCGATAGCGCAAATTTTGCGTCGGTCACTAACCCAGATGCCAGTCTTTCCCTTACGTCGGTCGCTTTCAATGCCGAAAGCGGCGAGAGTACGTATTGCGACTTCTTCTAGGTCACGTAGGTAGGCGTGGAGGTCGCGCTTGGCTTTCAGTGATACAATGGGGTAACCTACAATCTGGCCAGGACCATGATAGGTAATGTCGCCACCACGATTAGAATTTATCACAGTAATACCGTGTCCTGTGCACTTTGACTCCGACCATATGAGGTGCTGTGCAGCATTTTTGCGCATTCCTAAGGTATAAACAGGGGTATGCTCGGTAAAGATGAGTGCGTCGTTACAGAGCTCCATATGGCGTTGTTCAACGCGTTTCTTTTGTAGGTTAAGAGCTTCTTTATACTCGGTACGACCCCAGTCTATTACTTCTATCGTGTTATTGTGGGAGTACATCTTAGCTATAGAAAATTAGCGCAATTAATATAGGTACAGGTCTGACAGTAATTTAATGACGGATTCATAAAGACGGTTGTCTTTATGGGCAGGGAGTCTAGCCTAAATCTTATGAAATTTTCCCGCTTGTCATGGATAATTATCGCTTTGGCGCTACTCGGCGCGTTGATGGGCTATTATATTTCGATTAAACTCTCCACGATGACTAAAGTTATGCCGGAATCCTCTGCTATTTCGGGCGGGCAGTTCACCGGTGATTACCTTAACTTCCCTGAAAATTCCATCGAGGGAGAGTTAGTAGTACACTTTAAAAAACGCGGGGACTATTTCGACTGTTTGAAGGCGCTCGCTAGAGCGGGAATGCCACCTTTGGGGCAGATCGACGAGTTACTAGTCATACGTGTCTCTGAGGCCGCTTACAGACGGGTCGACTTAGGCCAATATAACCCAAGCGCTAGCTTCTCCTACCTGGTTGAGCGCCCATTGCCACCTTTCAAAACTACTCCCTACTCGCTCACGAACTTGGTCGCATACGAAGAATCAGCGCGTATTGTAACCGGGGGTACTTTTTCTGGAAGCGGAGAGGGGGTGATCGTTGCCGTCCTCGACTCTGGTATTATGTCGCACCCGCAGTTCGACGATGTCTATACTGTACATATTAATTTGGTTGGTGGTAACATGGCCGGTCTTGGTGCAGCGCACGGTAATTCTGTGGCTTCAATTATTACCGGCAGTGAGGGCATTGCGGCCGACGCTGAGCTATTAGTTGTTCGAGTGCTCGACGACGAGGGATTTGGAAACAGTTACCATGTTTCCGAAGGTATCGTCCAAGCTGTCGACCTCGGGGCACAAATAATTAATATGAGCCTTGGTCTCTATCAAGACTCTCCTTTACTTCGTCAGGCCGTAGCTTACGCGCACGAACGAGGTGTATTGATGGTCGCCGCCGCGGGAAATGATGGCTATGAGGGCCTTCCTTATCCAGCGGCTTACTCAGATGTACTATCTGTCACCGCAATTGATGGAACCAGTCAACATGCTATTTTTCCAAACAAGTCCAATGCTATCGACTTCGCAGCACCTGGGGTGGGTATACTTACTGCTATGGAAGATGAGGGCACTGTGCTCTTTTCTGGCACCTCGGCTGCAACTCCTTTTGTCACCGGTACCCTGGCCGCGCTTATTTCAGGAGATAGAGCACTACCACCCAAGCAGGCAGCGGAGCTACTTAAACGCACTTTAAACGATCAGGGTGCCCCAGGTGCAGACCCTATTTATGGCGCAGGCGTAGTCGATTGGAATCGCCTACGAGAGCGCTTCAATACTGGCCTCCTTGATGTGGCGCTAGCTGATATTTTTTTACCTGCTAGTGCACTGCCTGGGACTACGATGCCGATAGAAGTGACGGTCCAAAATAGAGGAACCCGTTGGTTTGACTCTGCACAGCTAGAAGTCTTCATTAATGAGGATGAGCCGAGACTCTTTACTCTCGGCGCTCTTAGTCCCGGTCAAATCACCACGCGCAAAGTCTTCACTCCCATCCCCTTGCTCGATAGTGGAGAAACACTCAGATTAGGTGCCCGCGTACTTTCTGAAAAATTCGACGAAGATATACGACCGGAAAATAATATAAAATCGATTAGCTTCAGTCAGGGTAGTCAGTAGCGCATAAAGCACTCCTTCTGTTTTTACTGGATTTACTAACTAAATTTCATTAGAGCTTATTTATTTAAGATCTCTGCTAATATTATGAACGATTCCGAAAAAGCGCCGCTAATTCCTGAAGAAGGAGAGGTTGGATTTGTAGAGCATCAAGATTTTGTTTCCGAGCATCCATTTGAGTTTGTTTATGGTGGGAAGATCCCTGAGCTGCGCTTGCGCTACGAGACCTATGGCCATCTCAACGCGGCAAAGGACAATGCAATTCTCATTTGTCACGCGCTCAGCGGCGACCATCACTGCGCGGGAGTGCATGACATAGAAGAGCGAAAGCTGGGTTGGTGGAATTTTATGGTTGGACCCGGCAAGCCTATTGACACTAGTCGATATTTTGTCATCTGCTCCAATGTTCTAGGTGGTTGCCAAGGATCATCGGGGCCTGGTTCGATCCACCCTGAAACAGGGAAGCCCTACAATCTAGATTTCCCGAAGCTCACCGTGCAAGACATGGTTAAAGCGCAGTCGCTGTTAATCGATTCTCTTGGTATTGATTGTCTTCATGCGGTCATCGGGGGGAGTATGGGTGGTATGCAGACTTTGCAATGGGCAATAGATTTTCCAGAGCGAGTGGGACGGTATATTGCCCTGGCCTCGGGCGCACGACATACTGCGCAAGCTATCGCTTTTAATGATACTGGTCGCCAAGCTATTATTGCAGACCCTATGTGGAAGCAGGGAGCTTATGATCCTAACGAGGGCCCTGATCGAGGCCTTGCGGTGGCACGAATGATGGCCCATATAACTTATCTTTCAGATGTAGGTATGGAGAGTAAATTCGGTCGCAAACGGCGTAATGTCGATGAGTCCAAAGAGCACTTTGAGGTCGAGTTTGAGGTAGAGAGCTATCTACGCTATCAAGGCGCCAGCTTTGTCTCTCGCTTCGATGCCAATACTTATTTATATCTAACCAAGGCACTCGATCGCTTTGATTTACACAGTCCTGATTCGCTAGACTCTACACTAAGTGCCGTGACTGCACCAGGACTTGTTATAGGATTTACATCTGATTGGCTCTATCCGCCGCAAGGTAACCGAGAGATCGTCGAATCACTGCTTCGCCTAGGTAAAAACGCTACTTATGCAGAACTTACTATGGATTTTGGACACGATTCTTTTTTGGTACGAGCTCCGAAGCTTTATGAACTCATACATAGTTTTCTCTCACGCTAATTACATATGATCCCGATTGATAAAAAGCGCCAAGCTGACTTCCAGATAATCGCCCGTTGGGTGAATGAAGGTGAATGCGTCCTCGACCTTGGTTGTGGTCGAGGCGTTCTCTTGGAGTATTTAAAGCAGAAAAAGTCTACCTACGGGGTCGGTGTGGATATCGATTTTGATAAGATACTCAGTTGTGTGAAACGTGGGGTGCCAGCTTATCAAGGCGATATTTTATCGATCCTTAAAAACTTCCCTGACGATTCTTTTGATCGTGTTATTTTTAGTCGTACTGTGGAGCAATTAGACGACCCAGACGCCATTTTAGCAGAAGGTCTTCGAGTTGGGCGGCGCGTCACAGTCGGATTCGTAAACTCTGCTTTTTGGGTAAATCGCTTGAGCGCATTTTTCAAAGGACGCCGCACGATCAATGAGGTATACACAAAACCTTGGTATGAGTCGCAGCCTTCAAACCCATTCTCAATTAATGAATTCGAAGATTTTTGCCGTGTTAGGAAAATCGATGTCGAGAATCGAATCTATTTATCCGGTGATTGGAACAGTGAATGTTCTCTGTCGCCTAATCTCTTTTCGGGATATGCTATTTATGATTTAGCAACCAGTGTGTAAGAGAAAATATGACTAAACTATTTGCGATTGCTACGTTTGGTCTCGTCGATTTTAGGATCAAGGTAGATGGAGACATCAGCTTCTACACTCCCTATTTTTTCTTGGGCACGTTTTAAGGCTTTAGCTGTCGATAAAGTTGGATTATTTGGATCGTCAGTATGTATGTTTCGAGCCTCAATCTTTTCATAAAGGCGGGAGTTTTTTAGCACACGTATCATGTCTGATTTGACCTCACTAAGAATCAAGTAGCGACCCTTATCAGACATGTAGACAAGGAGTTCTTCCAGCGCCATCACTCCCGTGGCGTCTAGGTGATGGGCGTTGCGCATTTTAAGAATTACAATTTTTAGATTGGGCTCTTCACAGACCCGGCGCATCTGATCACGAAATAGATCGGCTGCACCGAAAAATAATTCACCCTCTAAATGGACAATAGAAACTTGAGGAATTGAGCGGTGCTCATTGGTATTCATTTGCGCTAGTTGCCCGTCCTCCTTAAATGTATATTCTACCATTTCCGGCTGAGCAACTTTCTTTAGAAATAGTACTATTGAAATACCGACGCCTACATATATGGCGGAATCTAGCGGTATAAAAAGACCACTGATGAAAGTAGCAGCAAAGACCGAAGCGTCCGACTTTGTGGTTAAATTTACGATCTTTATGGCATGTCGATCGATCAAGGAAATGCCGATCGTGATAACTAGTACAGCTAGCGCACACTGTGGTATGAATTGGACATAGGATCCAAGTAGTAGTGCAGCTATTACTATAATTAGGCCGCTGATAAAACTTGATACTACGGATCGAGCTCCACTTTTGATGCAAAGGGTGGAACGAGTAAGTGAGCCAGAGGCAGGCATGCCAGAGAAGAAAGCGCAGCCGATATTGGCCATACCAATGGAAAACATAGCTTGATTGCTGTCTAGCCTAGAGCCTGTTTTAGCAGCAAGCGATTTTCCTATAGAAATTCCCTCTATAATACAAAGTAGGGCGATGGCGACGGCAGTGCTAGCTAGAGTCTGAATAGCATCCCACGAGAATTTAGGCGCTTGGAAAGGCCAGTCGGATACATTTACAGCTGTAAGAAAACGTACATTACTATTTTGCCCAATAAACAATACAGTAAAGGCAGATACTACGACAAGACAGATGGCCACATTGGGTAGAGTCTTAAATCTTTTATTTAGAAGAATATAAACGGTGGCAGTAAATAGACTAATGCCAAGGGTGGCTCCATCAACTGTGTGAATAGATTCGAATATCAGGGATAATGATTCGTAGAATGTGGCACCTTTTTGCTCGATCTTAAGACCTAGTGATTTTGGGATCTGATTTGTAATTATCAGTAATGCGGCGGCTGTAACATATCCAGTAATGACAGAGCGTGAAATGTATTGCACGAGATTAGCTACTTTAAAGTAAGCACCCACAACCAAAATGAATCCAACCATAAAAACGAGCAAGGGAACCATGCTAAGTGTATCCGCACCAAGTATGCCTAAACTGGCAAACGCACTGAGCATCAGAACCGAGGTGGCATTGGTCGGCCCGAGTGTGATATAGTGACTCTTGGCGAAAATAGGCGCTATCATTGCTGCGATCGCTGAGCCGTATATGCCATATTGGATCGGTAATCCCGCAATCAAAGCGTAAGCCATACCTTGGGGAAAGGCGAGTAACGCAACGTTAATGCCA